>JANWJY010000079.1 GCA_025451715.1 Fimbriimonadaceae bacterium
AGCTCGGTCGTGCACACGGGAGTGAAGTCCGTGGGGTGCGAAAAGAGCACCGCCCAGGAACCGTCGATGTAGTCGTGAAACTTGATCGGCCCCTCGGTCGACTCTTGGGTGAAGTCGGGGACCAGGTCGCCTAGTTGGAGTGCCATGGTGCCCCGAAGTCTACTGCGCCCGGGGGGCGGATTAGGACCCGGTGGCGTTCCAAATGTCGGCTGACTTGACCACGTCCTCCGAGAGCTTCGTGTACGTCCGTTTGAACACGACAGGCGTGATGCCACGGTTCTCCATGGCGAACCCGAGCATCAGGGCTCCCCTCTCGGTGATGTAGAACTGGCTGGGCTGGACCTTGAAGTTTCGCGAGAGCAGCGCGTGACACTTGGGCGAGTCAGCTTTCGGCGCGTCACCCAGGTAGACGGTGAGCCAAATGTAGTTCTTGCTGCCGCTGATCTCGGCGGCGATCGGTACGTCAAAGTCGGTGGACTTGACGGTGAACTCGTACTTTTCCTTTCCGACCTGCTCGTTCAAGGTTTTGACCTAGAAGCCCAGGTTAGAGATCATTTCCTTCAGCCGTGGCGCAGTGACCTGGTCATCCTGCGCGAAGACGATTGGAACCATGGTTGCGCCGGCGAGGGCGGTGAGGGCAAGGGGGCGGAGCTTCTGCATGGTTCGGGGTTAATGATATTCCAAGATCGCGCAGGAATCACAGGAGAGTGCCGCTCAGGCCCCATCGGTGCCCTTGTTCGGCCCTGATTCTGACGATCTGGCCGGTGTAGCGTTCCGGGTCGCCAGGGAAGTGGGCCATGCGGAAGCAGCGGGTGTAGCCCTGGAGCATCGTCGGCTGTCTTGTCGAGCGGCCCTCGACCAACACCTCGAACTCTTGCCCGACGAGAGCCATATTCTTCTCGACGGTGATGGCGTTTTGGACTTCCATCAGCTTTTTGAGGCGGGCCGCGCTCACGTGCTCGGGGACCTGCCGCATCCCGGCGGCGGGCGTGCTGGGACGCGGGGAGTAGCGGAACGTGTATGCGCCGTCGAACTGGAGCCGCTCGATGACGTCGAGAGTGCCCTGGAACTCATCGTCGGTCTCGCCGGGAAAGCCGACGATGACGTCGGTCGTGAGGCCGATCCACGGGACCGCAGCGCGCATCTCTTCGACGATCGTCGTGAACGACTCGACCGTGTAGAGCCGTTTCATCCGCTTAAGCAATTCGTCGTGGCCCGCCTGAAGTGGCATGTGGCAGTGCTCCATGACTTCTGGGACGTCGCGGATCACTTCGATCAAGTCGGTTTTAAAGTCGCGCGGGTAGGGCGAGGTGTAGCGGATCCGTTCGATGCCCGGTACGCCACAGAGGAGGCGCAGGAGCTGTGAGAACGGCACTCGCCCTTCGGCCATGTTTTTGCCGTAGGAGTTCACGGTCTGACCGAGCAGCGTGACCTCCTTTGTCCCAAGTTCGGCAAGTCGCCGCACCTCTTGCACGAGGTGCTCGGTCGGACGAGACCTCTCGCGCCCGCGAGTGGAAGGCACGATGCAGAACGTGCAGAACTTGTCGCACCCGTACTGGATCGGCACGAACGCCTTGAGCTTGCCCTTGCGCTCGAGGTTCCTTTGCGGGAGGTCTGTGACGACCGCGCCCTTGCGCTCCGGCAGCGCGAGCCGCTTTTGGAACCTCCGCGTCTGAAGGATCTCTTCGACGATCACGGGGAGGTTGCTGACCTGTGCGGTGCCGATGACGAAGTCGACGTGGGGGTTGCGGCGCTTGATTTCATCGGCCCTGATCTGCGCCATACAGCCGGCGACGCCGATCACCATCTCCGGCCGCGCCCGCTTGAACTCCCGAAGTTCGCCGAGGAACGAGAACGCCTTATCCTCCGGCTTCCTTCTCACGCTGCAAGTGTTGAGAAGCACGATGTGCGCCTCGGCGGGGTGCACTGCAGGCTTAAAGCCGAGGTCTTGCAGGTACAGCGCCATCTGCTCGCTGTCCTCCTCGTTCATTTGACAGCCCCAGGTCTGCACGAAGTAGGTGCCGCGGACGGTCTTTTCACGCGATGCGCGAGGATTGGAACCAGACTTGACGAGCACGACGTTGGACATGGGGAGAGTCCTGCCTGGAGGGCTCCGATTCTACCTTGGAGGCGTCCGAGCGTCCGGTCCAGCGACCGGCGCAGACGTATAATCTGTCAGTGTCAGTTTGGAGCAACCGGATCATCATCGTTCTGAGTGCGCTTGGGTTGTTCATCACCGGCGTTCTCTCGTACACCACGTACAACCAGCTCGAGCCGCCGTGCGGCGGGCACATCGGTTGCTCGGCGGTTCAGCAGTCGCCCTTCTCCAAGTTTCCGATCAGCACGGGCGTCTCCGTTTCCTACCTTGGCCTGATCGGTTACGTGCTCCTGTTCGGGCTCGCGCTCGTGCGCGCCTCCGTCGTTGGGAAACTCAACCGCAAGCTCGCGTGGTTTGGGTTTGTCGGGACCGCGATAGGAACGGTCTTCAGCCTCTACTTGACGTACACCGCGCTCGCCATTGTGCAGCAGAAGTGCGTTTGGTGCCTCGCGTCGCTCGCGGTGATCATCGTATCGACGATCGCGCACGCCGCACTCTTGCAGGCGGATCCACCTGAGAAGAGCGACGTGCCGCTCTCCTTTGGGATCGCTGCGGTCCTGCTCATCGGCCTTCTAGGCACCGGATTCTTGACGGTTCAAAACCTCACCGCCCAGATCGACCTCGCCAACCCATTCATCGATCCGAACGCGGTCACACTGGAGGAGCTTGTCCCGATCGACGAGAAGACCATAGGAGGCAAGGACGCAAAGGTGACCCTCGTCGAGTTTGCAGACATCAATTGTGGGACGTGTCGCGCCAACTATCCGCAGATCAAGCAAACGTTGAGAAAGCACGGCGACGGCGTGCGGCTGGCGTTCCGCCACTTTCCTCTCATCGGCACTGAGGGGCATTCGACCTCGGCTGCTGCTGCGGCGATAGCAGAGTATGCGGCGGACAAAGGCATGTTCTGGAAGTACATGGACGAAGTGATGAACGATCGGAACACCGAGCGGATCAAGACGCTCGATGGGCTCATCTCCGTTGCGGGAGAGTCGGGCCTCAACAAGGGCGACATCCTGACGATCTTCAGGTCGGAGAAGCCGGAGCACAAGGCGATGGCGGAGGTCTACTGGAAGCGCGTAGACGCGGACTTGAGTCTCGGCATGAAGATGTCGGTGGCGTCGACCCCAACTTTCATACTCTACGCCGAGGGGCAGAAGGCGAAGCCGGTGGCGGGCCGGAACATCGACGGGGTGCTCGGCGAGGCCCCTTACCGCGAGTTGATTCAACGAAAGTGAAGACTGTCTGCGTAGCGATGTCTGGTGGGGTCGATAGCAGCGTCGTCGCGGGCCTGCTGAAGCGCGAGGGTTACGACGTCATCGGCGTGACGATGCAGATTTGGCAGGAGAGCCAGCGGGACCCGCGACATGCGGGTTGCTGTTCGCTCGGTGCGGTCGAGGACGCGCGCCGCGTCGCGAGCATCCTCGACATCCCGCACTACGTGGTCAATTTCAAGGACCAGTTCCGCCGCGCGGTGATCGACGAGTTCATTTCAGAGTACGAGGCGGGCCGCACGCCCAACCCGTGCGTGACGTGCAACCGCGAAGTGAAGTTTGAGGAGCTCTCGAACAAAGCGAAGGAGCTGGGCTGCGACGCGCTCGCGACAGGACACTACGCGAGGATCGAGTTCGACGAGGGACGCAGGCGATACGTCCTCAAGCGAGCAATGAGCGCAAAGGACCAAAGCTACGCGCTCTACACGCTCTCACAGGAGCAGCTCGCACGGACGATGTTCCCGCTCGGTTCGATGGGCGACAAGCACGAGACCCGAGAGCTGGCGAAGGAGTTTGGGCTCCCCATCGCGCTCAAGCCCGACAGCCAAGAGATCTGCTTTGTAAGCGAGGCAGGCGGTTATCGCGAGTTCCTCAAGGCTAACAAGCCTGAGATGTTCGAGCCGGGCGAGCTCGTCGACACGAGCGGAAAGGTCGTCGGTCGCCACGAAGGGGTAGCCTCGTTCACAGTAGGACAGCGGCGAGGGCTTGGAATTGCGGCGGCAAAACCGCTCTACGTCGTGCAACTCGTGCCGTCGGAGAACCGGGTCGTGGTCGGCGAGAAGGATGCGCTGCTTCAGCGGGACGTTTTGCTGGATGGCGTTGTTTGGAGCGGGGCCGTCCCGAACGACGCGCCAATGCGGGTGGAGGCGAAGGTACGCTACAACATGTCACCGCAGCCTGCTGTGCTCAAGAACGATCGGGAGACGAGGATCGTTTTCGACGAGCCAGTTCACGCGGTGACGCCGGGCCAGACCGCGGTCGCCTATCAGGGCGACACCGTGGTAGCCGGTGGAACGATCCGGTAGCTGCAGATGCCTAACGAGCCTTCGGTCCTGATATGGTTCCTCGTCGCGTTTGTCGTTGTCCTGCTTGTCGCCCTCGTTATGACCGCATACAAGCTTTGGGGCATCACGCGCGAGTTGCAGAAGCTGACCAAGTCGATCGACAAGCTTGACGGGCGGGTTGCGGAGCAGGAGCGGCAGTTGGCCGAAGTGAAGGTCGCGCTCGACCAGGGAGGAGGAGACGACACGTTCGCCCCGTTCCTGGCGGCGTTCCAACAGGTCAAGTCAAAAGGCTGGATGGCAGCACTTACCGTGCTTGGCAGCCGCCTGTTTCGGTCATACTTGACGAAGAAGCGGCAAAAGTCGCTCCCCGTCAGAAAAGATCCGTAGGAAGGAAAAATGAGTCAATCCGATGACAAGAACGTGTTGGTCTACCTGCTTGCCGGGTTCGGCCTTGGCGCACTGCTGGGTGCGATCGCTGGAATCCTGTTCGCCCCGCGTCCGGGCACAGAGACTCGCGAGCAATTGGCTACCAAGTTGAAGGACCTCAAGAACAAGACAGAGGACTGGTACTCGGAGCAGAAAGCCAAGCGCACGACGCGCACCGGCTCTAGCGACGGCGGGGCGTAGCCCCCTTTGCCGCCATGCTGAAGTGGCGCATCCTCGTCTGGGTGGCGCTCGTCGTCGTCACTCTGACCTTCCTCTACGCCGTCCGCTCGATCCTGTTGCCCTTCGTGTTGGCCTGGCTGGTCGCCGTACTGCTCGAGCCGATCGTACGGAAGCTCCGGTTGCGCGGGATGTCGCGCCCGTTAGCTGTCACTTCGATCACGCTGCTGTTCTTCGTGTTGGTCGGTGTATTCCTTGTCATTGCAGTCCCGCGTGTGAACGCGCAGATTGGGGAGTTCCACGGCTCTATCCAATCACTGACCACGAAGCTGGCGGAGGAGAACGCGAACGACAACTTCTTCGTCTGCTGGAACCCTGCGGTCAAGGCACTGCCGCCAGGGCCCGTTGGGTGGGTCGACAAAGTGTTCGAAGACGCGAGTCCCACTTTGGAGCGGTTCGGGATTCCGGGGAGCCGTCGCGAGTTCATTTCGGCATACATCGAGCCCCGCCGCGAAGAGCTTGCGGGCTATGTCCAGAATTTTTTCAACGGTTTCATCGGGATCATCGGGGGAGCCGCTTCGCAGGTGTTCCTGTTGCTGTTCACTCCGCTCTTTGTGTTCTACATCTTGTTGGACCTCGAGCGCTTTAGGTCTCGCTGGACGTCTTGGGTGCCTCCATCGATCCGGACCGAGGCAGTCTCGATCATCGCGGACATCGGAGACGTGTTCAAGAAGTATCTGCGCGGGGTGCTGACGGTCGTCGCGCTGTACATGCTGCTGATGTCGGTGGTGTTCTCGCTGTTGGGGATGCCTTACTCGATTCTGCTCGCACTTATCGCGGGAGCGCTCTACCTGATACCGCTTCTGGGGCCGCTGATGAGCGCGGTGACGATTTTCGTCGTGACCGGCTTTTCGGGCCAGACAGGGAACCTGTTCATGGGCTTCTCGTCTTCCTGGGTCTTCGCAGGCGTGCTGGTGTTGATCTTCTTTGTGGTCTCCACCGTGTTCGACCAGCTCCTGTATCCGCGCATGGTGGGCAAGGCGGTCGACCTGCACCCGCTCGTCTCGATGTTCGTGGTCTTCAGCGGAGGCGCACTGTTTGGCCTGCCAGGGATGCTGATCTCGTTCCCGCTCGCCGGATCGATCAAGGTCGTGCTTGTCCGGCTCTTGCGCCTGACGAACAGGCCGTTGATCGAAGGGCTCGGACTACCCGCGACTCCGCTTCGTCACCGCTGAGAGCCTCTTTGCGAGCGCCGCTGCGCCGAGCTCGACCTCGTCCTTGCCTGATTCGAGCTTGAAGGTCAGCTTGACGGGCTCGATCCTGAACGACCACTTTTCTCCATCGAGGAACCGGAGCGTGACGTACTCGCCCTCGCCTTCAACCCGGACGACGTCGCGGAGTAGCTCGGAGCGCCGTCTCAGGAGGCCTCCAAACGAGACTAAGCCGTCATCGATGATAAGCCGTTGTGGGCGTCCCGTCAGGTTGTCGCCGTGGACCTCGGCCGCGGGCCCCTTCCAGATTAGGTCCGGGTTCTTTGCGTCGAACCCGATCTCACCCTCTCCAAACGCGACGACCAGCGCGCCTGCAATGTCCTCGCTCAGTTCATCCTCATCGCCCGATTTCGGGAGGTCCTGCGCGATCCGGTGCCAATCTTTGAGCCGGTGTGACTCGCCCGAGTGCTTGCGCAGCCGCGGCTCGGTGCTGCGCACTAGCTTGAGTTCTTGTCCCTGTGAGTCGAACTCGAGGCGACAGCCCCTGCAAACGAGCCCCTTGTGACCTGACTCCTTGCCGACCGCGAGAAACGGCAGCTCGTTTATCGGGATGAGGTGTCCGCAGTAATGGCTCGCGAATCCGTGCGGGTCGTTGAGTGGATCGCTGAGCAAAGTGATGCAGCCGTCTGCGAGAAAATAGTCTGCGCCACACGACTCGCAGCTCGCGTTTCCGGAATCGGGCGCGAGCCCCGCAGCGACACGCGCCCATTCGTCTGGGTACAGCCGCGTCCACTCTTGCCCGAACATGTTTGGCGTCATCCGCTGCCAGCGGCCGTCGGGCATGGAATCGAACTGTGCGAGGCACGCCTCGCAGTACATCACTCTCTCTTGTCTGCCTGACTGCTTTCGCCACTCCTCCCAAGGCATGTCGTTTCCGGTGTTGTCCTTTGCGCCCATCGCCGTGCGCTCGAGCGTGAATTCGCACTTCTCACACGTCCACACTCCTGTCTCTTTCAAAAACCTGCGCTTAGGCACCATCCTTCCGATCGAACAGCCCGGACAGAACTGAAGCGGCGCGGAGTTGTCGAGCATGCGCAGCACGCCTGCGCCGCACGAGGGGCACGCCTTTTCCTCGATCCGCCGCCTCTTGATCTTTCCGTCCTGGCAGACCGGGCACGTTTCCGGAGCGAGAGGCTCGGGGACGGCGAGCACGTCGCCGCAGGCGGGGCACTGCATCGGATCGTAGCGAAAGCGCTTGAGGCGGCGCCTCTTCGCGTCCAGCTCTCGAACTCGGTCGGAGACCTCGCGCTCCTCAAACTGTTTTGAGAGCAGCGCCCGGAGCTCGGCTACTGACTGGGGCCGATCATCGGGGTCCAAGGAGAGGAGCTGTTCGACGGCGGTCGCGAAGTCTTCGTGGACGTCCGGGCGGACTGACCGGAGCGGTATCAGCGGTGCCCCGTCGCGTCTGAGAGTGGCGCTTGTCGGCGGTGCGCCCGTTAGCAATGTATAAGTTGTTGCCCCTAACCCATATAGATCAGTGGCAGTCGTGTGCCTCGCCCTCTCGTTCAGTTGCTCGACTGCCGCGTACTCGGAGGAGAACTGCACGTCGTGCGCGATGGTCAGGTCCGCGTGCCAGCGGCGCGCAGAGCCGAAATCCACGAGGTACGGATCCCCAGACGGCGCTATCAGGATGTTCGAGGGCTTGACGTCTTGGTGGAGCAGGGCGTGGTTGTGGACCGCTTCGAGGGTCTCCATGAGGAGCTCCAGGATCCTCTTCGCATGGACGACATCGAAGAGTGGCCCACCGATCAGCTCAGTAAGCGGCTTCGCACCCTCGATGTAGTCCGTCGCAATATAAGCCGTGCCGTGCTCGTGGAACACCGCGCGGTACTGCGGCACGCGCGGAACGCGAAAGCGCTGCAGGAGCCTCGCCTCGGAGGTGAAAAGGTGGCGAAGCCGCTGGCCGGCGGCCGGGCCGACCGCATGGAACACGATATCGTCGCCGTCGCGGGACGACCCGAGCGGCACAAGCTCATTGACGATCGCACGATCCCCGCGCGCGAGGTCTTCGACTAAGTAAGTGATCCCGAACCCGCCGCGCCCGAGCACTGTGCCGACGGCGAAGCGTTCGTCGAGCACAGTGCCCTCTCTCAGGGGTGCAGGACCTGTGGCCGCGATCGGGACATTCATAGTAACGCGCTGCCTTCTCAAGCTACACTCATTATGATGACGCTTGTCGCCGCCGCCCTGCTCCTTGCCCCGATGCAGTACTCGTTCGACGCGGGGTCCAAGCTCTCCTACGACTCGAAGATCGAGTTCGAGGGCTTTATCCCCATCCTCGGCGGGAACGAGGGCACGGTCGTCGTCGAGATGGGAGTCGCGGTGGACGGCCTCAAACCGACGAAGGACGGCACAGTGCGGGCCGCGAACGAGATCACGCAGTTCAAGGTCACTTTTAACGAGGCGGTGCTACCGCTTGACGTCACTTCGGTGCAGACCTACTTTCCGCGCACGACGATCAGTCTGGAGAGGAACGGGAAGATCGTCGAGTCAGACGCGCCTAACATTAAGCTGCCCGTTCGCCTCCCTGGGCTCGACGTAAAGCGGTTCCCGGACATCACGTACGTGCCGATCCAGTTCCCTGACCGCGAGATGAAGACCGGCGACACGTGGATGTTTAAGAAGAAGTTCGGCGAGAGCGACATCGACTATACGTGCACGGTCGGTGAGAAGAAGGAGGACGCGGTGATCATCAACGTCTCCATCAAACAGGAGTACGAGCTGCTTGAGGACGCCGCGCTTGAGGTCGTCACTGAGGAGAAGAACGCCGAGCACCGCGTCAAAACCGTGATGTCAGGCAGCGGGATCGTGCTCTTCGACACCAAGCGCGGCTCAGTGGTGAAGGCGGAGATGGTCAACGACGCAGTGAGCGACGTGACGAAGTTAGTCGACGGCTCAAAGTCCAAGCGCAGCCTTCGCACGACTTTCTCGCTTTCTCTGCACGTGCCAAAACCAAGGCCGGTCGCCGTGCAGAGCGGAAGCTGGCTCGTGAACGCGTGGGCGACCGTGCAGGACGTCTCGCGCAGCGCGCTCCAGGCGACGCTGGGCTGGTGGACGATGGCAAAGCTCGCGTTCCACGCCAGGCTCGCCAAGAAGTCCCTGACAGGCGGGTAACGTTCCTTCGATGAGCAGCGCGGAGCGAGCGGCGTATTTGCGGCGCGAGATCGAGCGCCACAACTACCTCTATTTCGTCGAAGAGTCCCCTGCAATCAGCGACTCAGAGTTCGACAAGCTGTTCCGCGAGCTGGTCGACCTTGAAGAGGCGGACCCCTCACTGTGCACGCCGGACAGCCCGACCCAGCGCGTCGGCGTGACGCCGATCCAAAAGTTCGAGCCCCACCGTCACCTGGTTCCTATGCTCTCGCTCGACAACGCGTTCGGCGGTGACGAGGTCCGGGCCTTCGACGTGCGGGTGAAGAAAGGGCTCGGCGTCGAAGGCGATGTCGCTTACGAGTGCGAGATCAAGCTCGACGGGCTGTCGATGTCGTTGACCTACGTAAACAGCGTGCTCGTCACCGCCGCGACGCGGGGCGACGGCACGACGGGAGAGAACGTGACGCCGAACGCGCGCACGGTGCGCGGAATCCCGTTCCGGTTGGAAAAGGAGGTTCCCGGGACGATCGAGGTGCGCGGCGAGGTCGTGATGCACAAGTCGGTGTTCGAAGAGCTGAACAGGGAGCGCGCTGCCCGCAGCGAGCAGGTCTTCGTGAACCCGCGCAACGCCGCAAGCGGCGGGATGCGACAGCTCGACAGCCGATTGACAGCCGTGCGAAAGTTGAACTTCTATTCGTACGGCATCGGCGCGGTGCAAACGAGCGCGAAGCTCCCTGGAACGCAGTATCAACTGATGCAGTGGGTGAAGTCACTCGGGTTTCCCGTCCGAAAGGAAGAGAAGCTCTGCGAGAACGTTGACGACGTCGTGAAGTACTGCGAGAGCGTGCAGGCGATGCGGCCATCGCTCCCGTTCGGCATCGACGGTGTGGTCGTAAAGGTCAACGACATCGCTCAACAGGAGGCGTTGGGGTTCACGGCGCGGGGCCCGCGCTGGGCGATCGCGGTGAAGTTTGCGGCCGAGCAGGCATTCACAGTCCTAGAAGCGATCGAGTGGCAAGTCGGTCGCACGGGCGTCGTGACGCCCGTCGCATATCTGCAGCCCGTGTACGTCGGAGGCGTGACCGTCAGTCGCGCGACCCTGCACAACTTCGATGACCTTTCGAAGAAGGACGTCCGCGTCGGAGACACCGTGATCGTGCAAAGGGCGGGCGACGTGATCCCTGAAGTGATCGGCCCCGTGATCGAGAAACGCAGGAAGGGAGCGAAAAAGCCGGTCGCGCCAACGAAGTGCCCGGTGTGCGGCAGCGATCTCGTCGAGCAAGAGGGCTACGTCGCGTTGCGCTGCCCCAACTCGAAGTCGTGCGAGGCACAGGTGCACGCGAAACTCGCGCACTTCGTCAGTCGTGGCGCAATGGACATCGAAGGGCTTGGCGAAAAGCAGATCGAGCGGCTCTTGGAGCTCGGCATGCTCAGCGACGTGCCGAGCATCTATCGCCTCAAGGACAAGCGCGATGAGCTAGTGAAACTTGAGAGGATGGGTGAGCAGAGCGTCACAAACCTCCTCGCCGCAATCGAGGAGAGCAAGAAACGCCCGCTCGACCGGTTGATCTTCGGACTCGGGATACGCTTCGTCGGGGATCGCACGGCCGCTGACCTCGCGCGAGAGTTCGGCTCGCTTGAAAACCTCCGCCGCGCGGACTACGACAAGCTGATCTCGCTTGAAGGGATCGGCCCAAAGGTCGCAAGCGAAGTGCAAGAGTGGTTTGAAGTCGAGGAGAACCAGGCGATGCTCGACGAGCTGCTCTCGCTTGGCGTCTCGCCCGTCGAGACAGAGGTCAGCAGCGAGGGCGTTTTCGCTGGAAAGACGTTCGTCTTCACTGGAAAGCTAGAGAGGTTCGAGCGCAGCGTTGCCGAACGGCTTGTGATGAAGCTCGGAGGAAAGGCGGCGGGGTCGGTCAGCAAGAACACGGACTTTGTCGTCGCGGGCCCCGGCGCGGGGAGCAAGCTGAAGAAGGCGGAGCAGCTCGGTGTGAGAGCCCTGAGCGAAGACGAGTTCCTCAAGATGCTGCCGGAGGGTTCGCTCTGAGCGAGTTCGAGGTCGTTACTAGACCAGAAGAACTCGATCTGCGTCTGTGTGTGTCCTCGGGGCAGGTGTTCCGATGGGAGGAGACGGAGCAAGACAAGTGGCTCGGTGTCGATGGGGCTCACTGGTTCAGGGTAGATGCGAAAGATCCGCGACAGCTGCGCGTGGAGTCCAACGCAGGCGAATTAGAGTTTCGTCGACTGTTCCGGCTCGATGAAGACCTTGCCAAGCATCTCAAGGTGATCAGGAAGAGCGGCCCAGAGCTCGTGCCGTACATCGCTCTGTTGCCCGGACTCAGGGTGATGAAGCCGAGCAGCGTCGTCGAAGAGACGTTCTGCTTTCTGTGCACTCCGAACAACAACCTTGCACGCATCCTCACGATGGTACGAGCCCTCTCGACGTACGGCGAAATGCTGACAGGCGTGCAAGCGCACAAGTTTCCGACCGTCGTAAGGATCGCGCAGATCGATGAGCAGGATCTGAGGGCGAAAGGGTTCGGCTATCGCGCACAGACGATTCCTAGCATTGCGAGACAGATTGTAGAGCGCGGAGGCGAGCAGTGGCTCACGAACCTGCAAAGCGCAATCTACAAAGAAGCGCACGACGAGCTGTTGTCGATCAAGGGCATAGGACCGAAGCTCGCGGACTGCATCTGTCTCTTCGCACTGCACCACACGGAGGCGGTCCCCGTCGACACGCACCTTTGGCAGGCGGCGAAGCGGCTCTACTTTCCCGACTGGACAGGCAAGTCGCTCACGGGTCTACGCTACCGGCAGATCGGCGACCACTTCCGCGACCGGTTCGGCAAGCTCGCCGGCTGGGCGCACCAGTACCTCTTTTACGATAACCTCAAGAACTGGCGGACGTACAGGAAGGGGTAGCCTTATGGTCATGGTCCGTGCGGTCGCGATCGTGTTTCTGGCCTCGTGTGGCCCGGTGCTCTCGCAAGAGCCGGAGCGCGTCTGGGGTCCTCCAGAAGAGTTGTGCGTGCTCGACAACGAGGAGGTCAACGAGAGCTCGGGCGTCGCGTCGAGCGGGCTCCAGATCGGAGTCTTCTACACGCACAACGACAGCGGCGACTCAGCCCGGTTCTTCCGGTTCACCCGCACCGGCAAGGTCGACGGCGTTTACACGCTGAAAGGGGTCGAGGCGCAGGACTGGGAGGACATGGCCGCGGCGACCGTGGAGGGGAAGAGCTACCTTTACCTCGGCGACGTAGGAGACAACGACGAGGACCGCGAGAGCGTCGTCGTGCACCGAGTCGTCGAGCCAGCGGCCACCGGAACTCAGACCCTGACCGAGTTCGAGTCCTACACCGTCAAATACCCGGACAAGGCGCACAACTGCGAAGCAATTTTTGTCACCGGCAGAGGCGACATCTGGGTCGTGACGAAGAACATCGGTGGAAACTCGGTCGTGTTCATGCTGAGCAAACCAAAGGGGACGGGCGCATACACCTTTCGCAAGGTCGCCGATCTCACGATCGACACCGGAGGGTTTGGCGGCAAGTACGTAACGGGCGGCGCTGTGTCGCCAGATGGGAAGTTCGTCGTTCTACGGACTTACTCTGCCGCGCTCGAGTTTCCGGTTCCGGAGAAGTTTGAAGACTGGGCTAAGTCGAAACCGCTCGGCGTTCGCACCGCACTCGAACAACAGGGCGAAGCGATCTGCTACAGCAAGAGCGGAAAAGGACTCGTCACGACGAGCGAGTTCGCGCCTTGCCCCGTATCGATCGTCCAGTTGGGCGGGCCATAGCTCCGGGTACAAACGCTAAGAATTTCTACGAGTGTTTTGAACCTGCGCGAACCTGCCCGCGACGCAAACACGGAACAAGGCCCTTGACAAGTACCCACGGAGTGCGGGGGTATATTGACCTCTCGCGATCCATTGGGACGCGGCGCAGGAGGATCACCAAATGCGAAGGTTTGTTACGTTGCTCGTCGCTGTGCCGGCGCTGTTGCTGATGGCAACGGTCTCGGCGCTCCAGACAACCCAAGAGACGAAGGCTCGTACGGAAATCGAAAAGATCCCGTACGAGGTGAAGTACGTTTTCGACCGCGACATGGGCGAGGGCCGCATCAAAAAGGTGCAGCACGGCGCGGACGGCGAGATCATACGCGAGTTCATCGTTTCGGACGAGAGCGACCAGCCCTCGGAGAAAGTGTTGGTCAAGGAGACGAGAAAGGAGCCCGTTCCTGCGATCTTCCACATGGGCAAGCCCAGCAGCCGCGCGGTCTCTCGCGGGACCTATACGCGATCGAAGGTCGTTGAGATGGAATCGACGGCATACACGCCAAGCGCCGGGCTCAAAAACCCAACGTTTCGGACACGGACGGGAACAAAGGCCGAGTATGGCGTGATCGCCGTAGATCCGAGAGTGATCCCGCTAGGGACGCTGATGTACGTCGAGGGCTACGGCTTTGGGATCGCAGAAGACACGGGCGGTGCGATCAAAGGGAATAAAATTGACGTGTGCATCGAAAGCCAGCGAAAGGCCATGGCGTGGGGCCGTCGGAAAGTGACAGTCCACATCTTCCACAACAAGGTCGAGCTGCCGGCGGAAGGGGAGAAGCCCAAGGCCTCCTCAAAAAGTTCGGACTGAGCGCCGACAAAAAGCTCGGTCAACACTTCCTCGTTTCTGACAAGGTCGTCGCATCGATCGTCGCGCGCGTCGAAGGTTCGCGAGGGGTGCTCGAGATCGGCCCAGGAGTCGGCGTCCTGACGAAGCCACTGTTCGAAGTCTGTGAAGACGTGGTCGTCGTCGAATTGGACAAGCGTTTCGTCGAAGTACTCGGAAGTGTCGTTCCTGCGGCACAGATAGTCCAAGCGGATGCTCTCAAGACGAATCTTCGCGAACTGCTGACGGAGATGAGAGAACCACGGTGCATCGTGTCGAACATGCCGTACAATATCACTGGTCCGTTGCTCGGCAAAGTGTGCGAGTGCCGTGGCCTGTTCCGCAACGCCGTGCTGATGATGCAAAAAGAGGTCGGCGAGCGAGTGCTCGCAAAGCCTGGATCGTCGGCGCGCGGCGCGCTGTCTGTGTCGATGCAGCTGCAGTTCGACATCAAGAAAGTCTGCGACGCGAAGGCGGGCGCGTTCCTCCCACCGCCAAAGGTCGACAGCATCGTGCTCGACTTCACACCGACAGTTCCGGAGTTCGACCTCGACAAGGTGCTGAGAGTCGTGCGCACCGGTTTCACCCAACCGCGCAAGACGCTGGCCAACAACCTCGCCGACAAGTACGACAAGACGAAGATCGGACTGCCGGTAAACATCCGGCCGCACCAACTGACGAACGCCGAGTGGGTCGCGCTCGCCGAGCGGCTATGAAGGACGAGATTAGGAAGAGGGCAAAGGAGCTCGGCTTTGACACCGTCGGGTTCTGCAGTGCGGACCCCCCAACGAGCATGCCGCACTACGACGCATGGCTCGCAAAGGGACGCCACGGCGAAATGGCGTATCTCAAGCGGAACCGCCACCTGCGCGCCGACCCAAGAGGCCTGCTCCCCGAAGCGAAGAGCGTCATCGCAGTCGCGATGAACTACTACCAGCCCAACCCGTACACGCCGGGGACGGCGCACATCGCGAGGTACGCGCTCGGCCGCGACTACCACAAGGTCGTGCGTCAGAGGCTCAAGCGGCTCGTCGCATACATTGAGAGTATGAACTCGGGATCAAGGCACCGCATCTGCGTGGATTCGGCGCCGGTCCTCGAGCGAGAGTACGCGAACCGCGCAGGACTCGGCTGGTACGGAAAGAACACGATGCTCATCGACACCAAGCGAGGAAGCTGGTTCTTCATTGGTATCGTGCTCTCTTCGCTCGAGATCAAGCCCGACAAGCCGGCCGTGGGCGGGTGCGGCACCTGTACGGCGTGCATCGAGGCGTGCCCGACCGGTGCAATCATCAACGATGACGACAGGTGGCAGGTGAATGCGACTCGCTGCATCAGCTACCTCACGATCGAGCACAAGGGTGAGATCGACCCAGAGTTGGAAGGGAAGCTTGGAAAGTGGACGTTCGGCTGCGACGTCTGCCAAGAGGTGTGTCCGTTCAACGCGGAGAGGGCAACTCAACCGGAGCGCGCGAGAACGACGACTATCCCAGACTTTCTCGAGAAGAGAAGTTGGCCCCCCTTAATAGAGCTAGCTCAACTGGATGAGAAGGCGTGGGAAGTCTTGACGCGCGGCTCGCCAGTGCGTCGGACGGGGCTGGTTAGTCTCAGACGCATTGCGCACGTAGGCCTGACGAAACCGCGCGGCAAAACTTAAGTGGCACACCGGCCAAGCGCCGATATAGCCGTACCTAAGGTTTGCTTTCCACACGCGGGTTGCGTGAGCTTACAGTGCTTCTACTAGAACAGCGGTCGCCTCACCGCCGCCGATGCACGGAGAGCACACAGCATATTTGCCGCCTCGCCTTCGCAGCTCGTGCAGCGCAGTCAAAACCAGCCGAGTGCCGGTCATGCCGATTGGGTGCCCGATGGCGACCGCGCCGCCATTGACGTTCAGCTTCTCGTGCGGGATGCCGACCTTCTGCGCGACGACCATCGCAACGACCGCGAACGCCTCGTTCACTTCGAACAAGTCAACGTCGGCAACAGTCAGTCCTGCCTTCTTCAGTAGCTTCTCGATCGCAAAGGCAGGCGCAGTTGTGAACCACTCCGGCTCCTGCGCGTGACTCGCGTAGGCGACGACACGGCCGATTGTCTTCAGTCCGTCCGTAGAAGCGTAATTGGCGGAGCACAGCACCATCGCCGCGCCGCCGTCGTTGAGCGAGCTCGCGTTGCCCGCGGTCGTCACGCCGTCCTTGCCGAACGCTGGTCGCTTTTCCGGCAGTTTCTCCGGTCGTCCGCGACCCGGCTCCTCATCCGTATCAACAACGACCGGGTCTCCTTTCCGCTGCGGGATCGAGACCGGCACGATCTCATCCGAAAACCGGCAGTTTTTCTGCGCATCCATCGCCCGGCGATAGCTCTCTGCGGCGAATTCGTCCAACTTTTCGCGGGAAAACTTGAACTCAGCCGAGGTCGCGTCGCCGCAATTGCCCATGTGGCAGTTGTTGTAAGGGTCCCAAAGGCCGTCGTGGATCATGCTGTCGATCAGTGTCCCGTTGCCCATCCGATAGCCCTCGCGCGCCTTGTCGAGTAAATAGGGGGCATTGGTCATCGACTCCATCCCGCCCGCCACCATCACGTTGGCGTCGCCAAGCTTGATTGCTTGCGCGGCGAGCATGACTGTCTTCATCCCCGACCCACAGACCTTGTTGATCGTTGTGCAAGGCACGGAGTCAGGAATGCCCGCGCCTTTGCTCGCCTGGCGCGCAGGCGCCTGGCCGATCCCCGCGCTGAGCACGTTGCCCATGTAGACCTCGTCTACTTTGTCGGGTGCTACTCCTGCCCGTTCGAGGGCAGCCTTGATGGCATGGGCACCGAGCTGTGGTGCGGTAAGGGCTGTCAACGAACCTTGGAACGAACCGATGGGCGTTCTAACGCCGGAAAGGACCACTACGTCTTCCATTGCTGTGGAGCCAGAGTACCTTGCAGAAAGTTGCACAAAAAGAAGGCATCGGGACTAGCCCGACGCCCTCAAAAAGAATGACATGCCCTAGTTAGAGTGCTTAGCGCACTCTGATGTTCCACTGGACCTGGTCGACCGAGGTCGTCCACACGAAGACGGCCGTCGGGCCGGTCATGACGAACGCGACCTTGGCCTTGACCTTTCGCGTTCCGGCCTGCACGAAGTTGGCGAACGCGCCCGTCGCGCTGCCGACGTGCAGCGAGTCCGCCATGGTCGAGCCCTGTGTCGCGCCGACCTGGACGTAGGAGTTGGCCACCCAGTCGAAGAGGTAGAGCCTCTGGCTCAGCCCCGGCGTGTTGACCTTGGCGACCGCGCGCAGCTCGACCCCGAGCACCTCCCCTGTGGGTGCGGTCCCCTCGACCTCGAGCTGCACGGGCGGCTCTGTGGCTATGGGCACGTTGCCCATGAGCGCGACGAGGTAGTTGCCGTCGTCGCTGGCCAGGCTCGCGACGTTGCCGGACTGGTGGGTCCCGCGGAAGTAGCTGAAGGCCGTCGGCGCCACCGGCCAAGTCTTGCTGAC
>JANWJY010000080.1 GCA_025451715.1 Fimbriimonadaceae bacterium
CCTTGCAGAAACGGTCGCCGGCGAACGCGTCCGAACGATCGTTCCTGTCAACGTGATCCGATTGTCGAAAACCTTGGAAGGTCGGGCCAGTGGGAAGCTGGCCCGACCGACCCTTGACCATGAGAGCGGCTAAATGACCAAGTACCTTGGGCTAACGATGGGGAGCCTCGCGCGGTCAGTCCTGCTGGCCGCGTCGCTAGTTCTAGCCTCCATCGCAGCGGCCTCTGGCTCGATCGAGCTCACGGCCTACCCCGGCGTCAGCGTGGCGGACGGTCGCAGCACCATCACGATCACCGCGCAGGTCAGGGACAGCGGCGGGCAGATGGTACCGGACGGCACCATCGTCATCTTCGCGACAACGCTCGGCCAGTTCCGCGAGAACCAGGTCGAGACGCAGAACGGGTTCGCCAGGGTCGCGCTTGAGGCGAGCAGCATCCCTGGCATCGGAAAGGTGACCGCAAGCGTGCTGAAGTTCGCCGCGACGGCTTCGATGGAGGTGCTGTTCGTCGGTGACCGATCCCTGCTCTCCAGCGCGAGCGACTACATCGAGATCGTCGCTCCGCGCGACATGGCGTACAGCCTTGAGGACAAGACGATCCAGGCCAACGGCGAAGGGCGCGGCGTACACATCCGGTATCGCGACATCACGATCGACGCCGACGACATCGAGCTCACCGTGCCCAACTACGAAGTGAAAGCACGCAACGCCAAGCTGACGATGGGCGACAAGACCTTTGAGATGAAGGCGCTCTACATGCGGCTCAATCAGCGAAAGGGCATAGGGCAGATGAAGGTCGTTGAGAAGCAGTACCGATACGACCGCTCCTGGTTTCTTGCGCTACCCCAACTGACCGAGCGTGAGAAACTGACGACGGTGGAGATCACACCAGCCGGAATCGTGCCCTCCGCCGCGACGATCTATCCGGGGCAGCTCGAGTTCAAGGACATATCGGAGGCCCTAACGATCGTCGAGGCGAAAAAGGCGATCGCGTATCCGAGCCGCGAGGTGGACTTCTATCGTGCCGAAGTGATCGTTGGGCAGCAGAAGATCATGTCGCTGCCGCTCTACAGGGTCAGCACCCACCCGACCTCGCCGATCGTGACCGAACAGTACGTGCAGGTCTCCCAGAACAATCTGGGCGTCGATTACCCGTACTACCTCGACTTGAGGCCCGGACAGACTAGCCTGTTGAGGTTGCGCCACGGTCGCAACGTCGGGTCAGGCATGGGACTGACCGGCGGCACTTCTTTGGACTACGAGTTCAACTGGAACAAGGGCGCGGACATGGACGGCGGCCTTTATGTGCGTGGGCTCGCGCGCAACGACTGGGGGCTGGGTATCCGCCAGTTCTGGAGACCGAACTCGACGACGTCGATTTCGTCGCAGATCGATTTTCCGGCTCACCGGAGCATGTTCGCGAACATGAACATCTCGTCTTCGTTCCTGCCGGGCTTTCACACGAACCTCAACGCGTCGCACGGGCAGGGCCTGACGAGCACACGGTTCCGGAACAACCAGTACTCGGCGATAATCGAAAAGGACCCCATCCGGTTGGAAGGGCTCAATACGCGCGTGTTCATCGGCCTAAACGCTTCACAGACTGAGTTCTCAAACTCGACCGAGACCCGAACGCAGAACCGCGCCGGTATCCGGGCACGGTTCATCGGGGACACGATAAGGCTCGGCACGGGGCAGGCGCTGAACTTCAGCTATACGGTCGGCGGCTATTCGGGCTCGAACCTCGCGTCGCCGTTCACGCACCAGGCCACGATGGCGCTCTCCACGAGCTTCAGCAACGGACTGTTCCTTCAGACGAACTACGACTTCGTGCAGGACGGGATCACGGACTTCGCGCTGGGCCAGCACAGGCTGAGCGCCGACGCATACTACCGTCAGGGCCATTGGGGCCTACGCGGGTTCGCTTCAAAGAGCATCGACGTTCAGAGACTAAACGCAAGCATAGGACTCGACTATAAGGCCAGTTCGCTCTGGCGACTCAATTACGGGTATTACATCGACCAATATCTTGGAGACTCTTTCTTGGACCAAACCGTTGTCGTGGCTTACCGGCTGGGCTTCCGCGAGATCGGAATCAGTTACTCGCAGCGGCGACAGCGGCTCGGGATCGAGATCCTTGGTACGACTTTCAACTAGTGCGGTCGCACTGCTGCTGGCTGGGCTCTCTGTCGGCCAGTCCTTTGGCAGGTTCGGATACTCCTCGCTTCCGTCGATCCCTGGGTTTCGTCTGAGCCCAGCCGGGTTTCGGAGCAGCTCAGACGGTGCGGACACGCTCAAGTTTCCATCCGAGCTCGCCAGGTTTAAGGCGACGGAGGTGAGCGATAGGTCTGCGCTTTACGCCGGCCCGGAGGCCCCCGGGATGCCTTCGAAGATCCGGGTCAACCTTCGGGCGCCGGGTTTCTCGATGTACTTTCCGCAGGGGATGAAGCTGACGAGTGGGGCGCTTCAATACCCGCACCTGAGCTGGGCCGAGGCGAGCGTCGGGCCGGACGTGCCGACGGCGAAGTCACCCTGGGTTCTCGTGTCGTTCCAGGACAAGCAGCCGCCTGTCCTCTTCGTGTTCGAGCAGGGGCCGGTCGAGATGGTGACGGAAGGGAGAGCGGCGGACTGGACGATCTCCACACGCGGCTCTTACACTGGCTGGGTGAGGGTCTGTCTTCCGCTCGGCCATTTCGGAAGCTCAGGCGCGAGCGTTTCCTTGTTGGGCGAGCAGATCAAAGAGGTGCTGAAGTCGATCGCGGTATGGGCCGCGCCGACTCCGTCTCTGGTCGACTTCGAAGTCCGCTCCGACGCTGAGTCTATGACGGCGGTTTGGACTTTCGACAGACCAGGCGCGCTCGTGCCCCCTGCCGCGCTCCTTGCGCGGGCCGGTGGCTATCCGTTGCAGATCCTCTCGGGTGTGAAGACAACCGGGGCCGACCTGTGGGACGGGCCAATGACCATGACTGCCGAGTCGAAACTTGCGATCAAGTTTCCGATGGTCCGCGTCCCGCTTGGCAGATCACTGACCCTTGGTGCAGTTCCCAGCAACCTGATCGCGTCGGCTTCGCCCTTCGACGTCCCGAGCCTGAGCGAACTAGCTTTGACGAGCCTCTTGTCCGGTCGCGACCACATCGTGCAAGGGGCGATGGACACGGTCACCGAGATGTTCATGCTGCAGGCTTCCTTGATCATTGAGCCGCACACTCAGCGCAAGCTGCCGTTCAGCGCAGTTGGAGCCGGAGCGGACCTAGCTGCGGCGCACGCGCTGATCGAGCAGTGCAGGACGCTCAATGCCGGGCTCGTCGGTCGGGAAAACCCGATGTTCGCACAGGTGGCCTGGCGCCGAGACTGGTACAGCTGGCTCGTGTGGGCCGAAGACCAGAAGACCTCGCGCCGTGCCTCGGCGCTGATGGCCGTCGCGGGAGCGCTTTGCACTGAGCCAGAGCGTCGCCTGGAGGCAGCGATGATGCAAGCGGGGCTCGCGGCGGAGAGGGCGTTGGCGATTTACCGCGAGCGGCGCGGTTTTGGGAACGGAAGAAAGGACCTCATCGAGCCGCTGTTCAACGTTCGGTCTGGACTCTACTTGACGATGCAGAACCGGTTTGTGGACTCGCTCATGAGCGAGGTGCGCATCGTCTCGGATCACTCCGTGACGGCGGAGACAACTCCGGAAGGCGTTATTCTGAGGTTCAATGTCGATACGCCCGCGCTTGGGATGCTTGCCTTCGAGATCGGCCGGCCAGTTACGGCGAGCGCGGTCTCAAACCTCAAGTCGCTCATTGGAAAGCAGGCGCTCGGGAGGTTGACGATTGACTACGAGCCCAGCGGGCCAGGTGAGTGCGTCGTGCTGCTCAAGTCGCCCGGATGGTCTTATCCCTTGCCGGCCCTGGTCGCCCCGCCCCGTTATTCGGAGTTTTAGCAGCGAGGTCTGCGTTGTAGTGCAGCCCGATGTTCTCCTTTCGTGCCAGCGCCCCGGCGACGACGAGCTTAGCAGCGATGAGGATGTTCTGCGTCTCAAGTGCGTAGTGCGAGAACGGGGCAGGGGGGAGCCCGTCGTATTCGCCCTGCAGCCTATCAAGCGTCGCCAAAGCCTCGTTTAGCCCCTTGGTGTGTCGGAACACGCCGGCGTGCTGCGACATGGCGCGCTGGACTTCGTGGCGGATACGGACAGCCTCGTTCTCCGCGATGCACTTCGGCTGGCCGGGCTCCTTCACATCGGGCTGAGGCTCGGGTTCGTCCTTCACGGCAGTCGCTGCCGACATGCTGAAGACCATCGCTTCGAGCAGGCTGTTACTTGCAAGGCGGTTCGCGCCGTGCACGCCCGTACACGACACCTCGCCTGCCGCGTAGAGCCCGGGAATGTTCGTTCTGCCCTCCAGGTCCGTAACGACGCCACCACACGAATAGTGCTGACCGGGGACGACAGGGATCCAATCCTTCTCGATCTCGATACCGAGAGATCGCAGCTTTTCCCAGATCGCCGGGAACTCGTGCTCGAGTTCGCCGGGGTCGAGGTGCGTGACGTCGAGGTACACGCACCAGGTGTCGAGCTTGTTCATTTCTGCCTCGATCGCGCGCGCGACGACGTCGCGGGGGGCTAGCTCGAGCCGATCGTCGTAGTCGTACATGAACCGTCGGCCGAGGTGGTTGCGAAGGATGCCACCGGCACCGCGCACGGCCTCGCTAACGAGGAATCCTCGGAGCTGTGGGTGATAGAGCGTCGTCGGGTGGAACTGCATGAACTCCATGTTCTGCACGCTCGCCCCAACGTTCTCTGCTAGTCCGATGCCGTCGGCGGTCGCGACGCGCGGGTTCGTCGTGTGGGAGTAGACCTTTCCGCAGCCGCCGGTTGCGATTACGACCGCACGACCGATGAATGTTCTGAGACCGATGTCCTCGATCTGTGCCGAGACTCCAACGCACCGGCCCTCGTGCACGACCAGCCTGGTTGCGAACGCCTGTTCGTACACGACGATGCCCGGGTTCTTGCGGACCGCCTCGGTGACGGCCCGCTCGACCTCCCATCCGGTTCGGTCGGCAAAGTGGACGATCCGCTTGCGGCTGTGGCCGCCCTCGAGCCCGAGGTCGAGAGACGACGACTCATCGAGGTCGAAGCGTGCACCGAGCGAAGAGAGCCACTTGATCGCAGATGGGGCCTCCTGCACAAGGAACCGGACGGCGGCGGGGTTACAGAGCCCTGCGCCGGCAACAAGCGTGTCCTGCTCGTGGAGCTCCCAGGAGTCCGACTCGCCGACAGCGGCCGCTATCCCACCCTGTGCGTAGTTGGTGTTGCTCTCGTGGAGCGCCGCCTTGGTGAGGACGCACACACGGCCCGTCTCGGCTGCCCTGAGGGCGAACGTCAGCCCCGCGAGGCCACTGCCC
>JANWJY010000081.1 GCA_025451715.1 Fimbriimonadaceae bacterium
ATGGCTGTCGTCAGCTCGTGCCGTGAGGTGTAGGGTTAAGTCCTCTAACGAGCGCAACCCTCGTCCAATGTTGCCAGCGGGTAAAGCCGGGAACTCATTGGAGACCGCCGGTGTAAGCCGGAGGAAGGTGGGGATGACGTCAAGTCAGCATGGCTCTTACGCCTGGGGCTTCACACATGCTACAATGGGCGCAACAAAGGGCAGCGATACCGCGAGGTGGAGCCAATCCCAAAAATACGCCCTCAGTTCAGATTGCAGTCTGCAACTCGACTGCATGAAGGCGGAATCGCTAGTAAACGCAGGTCAGCTATACTGCGTTGAATACGTTCCCGGGGTTTGTACACACCGCCCGTCAAGTCACCCGAATTGTCTGCACCCGAAGTCCGTGGCCCAACCGTAAGGAGGGAGCGGCCGAAGGTGCGGGGGGTAAGGGGGACTAAGTCGTAACAAGGTACCCGTACCGGAAGGTGTGGGTGGATCACCTCCTTAAGAGTCTGCAATTGGGGCCCCACTGGGGATTCCCAACACTCTCTAGGTCGATCTGCGTTTCATCATGGGCTTCAAGGTTTCAAAGGCCCGTCCCGCTTGCGGGGCGGGCCCTTTTGTTTTTGTCCGACGGTATCCTTGCGTCCCATGAAGGTCACCAACAAGCCAGACCAGCCCGTCACCGACGACGCCTGCAAGTCGGCCACGGGCAAGACACTCAAGGAGTGGTTCAAGGAGCTCGACAAGATCGACGGGCTCAAACAGGGCCGGCGCACGAGCGTGCAGCACATCTACGGCATCAAGGCCGACGCGTGGTGGCCCACGACGATCTACGTCGAGTACGAGCGGCACCACAAGGTCACTAAGAAGGACGGGCTCGCTGAGGGGTACTCGATCTGCGCCACCAAGACGATCAACGCTCCGGTCGAGGAGGTCTACAAGGCTTGGACGGACGGAAAGAAGTTCGGCGAGGTCTTCGGCGACGACCCGAAGCAGGACGTGAAAGAGGGCGGAGCGCTCACGTGCAAGGCCAGGACGAAGGCGACGTTCACCCGCGTTCGACCGAACAAGGATCTGCGGTTCACGTGGGAGCACAAGGGGATCACTGCGCCGATCACGGTGGACGTGATGTTCCAGGACAACAAGGGCAAGACTCTGATGAACGTGATGCCCTCGCGGGTCCAGACCCGAGACGAGGCGGACGGGTTGAGGGCCGCGTGGGGCGAGGCGTTGACCAAGCTGAAGGCAATTTGTGAGAAGTGACCGCCTCCCGGTCTGCCGCTCCGGATCGGTCGTCGAAGGTCTGCGCAGGCAGCGCGGCCAGACCGGGGCATCCATGATTGGTCAATGTGAAACGGCCATAATCCAAGACCGATGGCGATGAACTACCTGACCGTGCAGGACGTGCTGTTCTTGAACTTGAAGCTGACGGGATCTCCGCAGGCGTTCGAGTACGAGAGGCTGGAGGAAGCGACGTTCTACCAGTACGCTCCCGGCCAGAGCACGGACCTCGCGAAACAGTGCGCGCGGTTCCTGACCGGGTTCGTCAAGATGCGGCCCTTCGAGTCGGGCAACGAGGCGACCGCGTTCGCCGGCCTGGTCGTATTCCTGGAGGCGAACGGAAAGTCGCTCCAGCTCTCGGACGACGAAGCGGCGGGCTGGGTCGCCGCGCTCTTGAACGTTCGCGACCTCGCAGAGGAGGCGATCAAGGAGCGCTTAGTCGATTCGCACGCACACATCGAGCACGGCGTTCCAGGGCTCGAAAAAATCAGTGAGTCTGTCGTTTCGCGATTCGCGAATTCGCTGTCAGAACTCGCTCGCACACAAGCGGCAGCGTCTTAGTCGGCCTTACGGGGATTGCGATTAACCCGCAATTCTCGGGGCACCGTTCACTTCTTTCCCGAGGCCCCACGTTCGTATAATGCCCCCGACAGTGGCGAATCGAGGTGGGCTGAGGATTCTGGGCTGGGTCACACTTGCCGTAGCTGCACTCACGTGCGGCACGGTCATCCTTGCGTCGCTGCAGGGCCCTCCGACGGTCACGATCGACGAGATCGCGGACCGCAATACGCTTTCCGACCCGAAAGAAGGCAAGACGTTCGATCTCGGGGGCTTTGGCGGCTCGCCCGTGATCA
Organism: Fimbriimonadaceae bacterium; assembly: GCA_025451715.1. Taxonomy (GTDB): domain Bacteria; phylum Armatimonadota; class Fimbriimonadia; order Fimbriimonadales; family Fimbriimonadaceae; genus JADFMN01. Next base: position 2,121 of record JANWJY010000081.1, read on the forward strand.
TCGCGTTTCTCGGTGACTGCGCTTCTTGCTCGATCCACAAGACCAACTTCAACGACCTCAAGCAGACGGGCGGCTATCGCGTCGTCGGCCTTTACGAACCGGGCGCGGCCCTAGCGAACGTCGCGAGCGAGTTCTCTTGGCTGAAGCTTGAAGAGGACAAGTCCGGGCTGCACGACCAGCTCAACGTGTACTACAAACCTCGCGCGTACGCCTTCGACGGGCTAAACCGATTGATCGCGCTTCAAGGACCCAACGAACAACTCGCCGCATTCGTGCAGCGGGTCGGGAAAAAGATATGAAGACCACTAAGGGCGTCACTCTGATCGAAGTCATCGTTTGCGTGACGATCATCATGATCGTTGCGGCGATCACGTACCCCGTGGTCGTGAACGCCAAAGACGGTGCCCTCAAGACGAAGTCGGTCAGCAACATGCGGCAGGTCTATCTGGCGCTCGAGATCTACGCGCAGGAGCACAACGGCACACCGACAGGAACGATGGAGTCCATGGGTCTGCCTCCATGGCCGAGCACCAAATACTTGGGCGATGGGGTCAAAGAGCTGTACCCGCCGCGCCGCCCCAGCGAGAACTGGACGTTCTACGCTTACAACCCCATGCCGACAGAAGTCGACAAGCGAGAACCGAACTGGGCGCAGTACACGGCCGAGGTCGGGTCGAGCGCGGTGCTGATCTGCGACCCGTTCTTCAACCCGCCGCGGACGGAGGACTTCGACATGTACTGGAAGGACCCGTACGTGCGCAAGTTCGTCATGGGGATCACAGTTTCAGGCACCTTGGTCAAGAGGACCAGAACGGGTCACATGGATCTGCGCTGGTGGATGGACTGAGGGTCTGTTTTTTCGTTGGAGAAGATCATGAAACTAAGAAATTATCTGGCGATGGTGCCTCTGGGCATCGTTGCGTCAATCGCCTATTCTCAGACGCTCAACTGCACGTCCGACAGCGTTCCTTGCTCAGGGCCGCAGTGGCCGCACGGCTGGGGCTGCAGCACGGGCTGTCCGCCGTCGAGCCAAGGATGCTGTTCATACACGACCTACCGCGTCAACTGTGACGTCGGGCCCGACCAGTACTACAACGTGCGCAACTGCCAAGAAGTGCAGCACTGTGGCACGATCGTGATTCCGAAGCAGTTTGTGTGCACAGTCCTGTGAAGCGCTTCTGGATACACGGTGTCGGGCTTTGCCTGATCGTAGTCGCTGTCCTCGCTTGGACGCGGCTCCAGGCATCGCCGCGCTTCGTGGTGCTACGCGCCGCGAACACGATCTACGGTTCGGGCTCTGTGGAAGCGATAGAGTTCCACCCAGACGAGCTCCGCGAGCTTGGCCTGACGCACAGCGAGGCGGTCGCAATCTTGAAGAAGATCAGGGCGCAGTACGTTCCTGACGCCCGAATGGTCTCGCAGCCAGAGTTCCGGAAGCAGCCGGGAAGGGACGTGCTTTCGTTCAGGGCGGAGATGCGGCCCGGGGTCTTCGTCGACGCCGCACTCGAAGTGATCGACGACGACGGGCGCGGCGTGCTGCTGTTCGGCGACCTCGTGTCGAGCTACAGGGCCAGCCTGTACCGCGCCGAGGTGAAAGGGCCTGCACGCGAACAGAACTTTGAGGTGTTGAACGGGATCAGGAGGATCCTGATCGAATCGGGCGTCGACGGCTACTGGGACATCGCACGGAACCGGCTCGACGCTTGGCCGGAGTACACGGGGCAAGGCGAACGGGTCCAGGTCGCCCGGTCCTGACTCCGAGAAAAAAGTGGGAAAAAGGCGAACCGCTTGACTACAACTGTAGTATCCTGTGTCATACTACGGTTGTAGTCAGGCGGTAGGAGATGGCAGGGACGACAAGGAAGAACCTCAGCGACCTGGAGCTCGAGCTGCTTCGCTTTCTCGCGGCATCGGGCCCTAAGTCGGCGCGCGAGGCGGCAGAGGAGTTCGGTGAGCCGAACGGATACGCCCGGACGACGGTGATGACGCTGCTGGAGCGGCTCCGGCAGAAAGGGTATCTCAACCGAACGAAGGTCGGCGGTGTCTATCGGCACGCTTCGAAGTTGAGCTCTGGCGAACTGATGAGGAACGTGGTCGGACGGTTCGTGCAGCGCGCTCTCGGCGGTTCTGTGAGTCCGCTCGTGGCGTTCCTTGCCGAGAACCCCAAGTTGACGGACGCTGAGATCGCTGAACTGCGTCGGCTCGTCGACGAGATCGGGGGTTCGAAGTGACGCAGTCTTGGTACGAGGCGATGGTGCGTGCGAGTTGGCAGGGAGCGCTGCTCGTCGCGTTCGTGTGGCTCGTGCTCGCACTGTGGAAGCGCTCGACTCCGGCTGCCCGGACTTGGCTATGGATGATCGCGACCGCAAAGTTTTTGCTCGTGCTCCTCATCATCGTTGAAGTGCCGGTGCTGGCACCCGTGGCAGTGGGTCCATTCGTCGGAGGCTCATCGGAGACTGCGATCACCTACAACTTCGGTGCGCTGCAGCCCGCAGCTTTCGACTGGATGCCGGTGCTGTTCTGGGCTTGGCTGTTCGGCGTGTTTGCTATCGTCGCAAGGGCGTGCTCGGACCACTCACGGCTGCGGAGCCTTGCTCAAGGATCCGTTCCCGTGGACGAAAGGGTGCAGGGCATCTGGGACGAGGTTTCATCGGGGGCGAAGGCGATCGTCTTGGTCCATGGTGACGTTCCCGTTCCGCTGGTGTTCGGGATGTTGCGGCCGCGGGTGCTTTTGCCTGAACGCTTGGTTTCGCAGCTCGGTGACGACGAGCTGCGGATGGTGCTCGCCCACGAAGCCGCGCACATCCGACGACGGGACACGGTCGCATCGCTCTACATGTTCGTGTGCTTCGTGCTGTTCTACTTCCACCCTGCGGTGTGGCTGGCCCGCCGCGAGTGGCAGCTCGACCGTGAGGCCGCGTGCGACCGCTCAGCGATCGAGCGTACAGGCGCCGACGCGCACGGCTATGCGGCGATGCTGCTCAAAGTTTCAGCGGGTGCAGACCGCGCACCCGTTTTGGCGCTCAGCGCCGTTCCGACGTATCGGACCCTAGAGAGAAGGATCAACGAAATGAAACAACCCAAGAACAACCTACGATCGGGAAGGGCCGTATGGGCCCTGCTCGCTCTGCTCGTCTCCGCCGGCGCCGTGCCGGTGGTGCTCACCCAGAGGCAGCCGCACTTTGGTGCGGGCGTCTTCGAGACGAAGTGGCCAGAAGTAAAGGTCACCCAGGCCGTGAAGGGCAAGCAAGCGCCTCGCGAAGAGGTCGTTGTCGCCTCGACGACGGACACTGCTATTGCCTATGAGCCGTCAACGGCGACCGTCGCTGTCGAAACCGGCTATGCGCAGGCCGTTGAGCCAGCGCAGGCAATACCGACGAGCACGCCATCGCTGGTGCCGAGCAGTGGCGTGGCGATGGCAGGCCAAGCGGCGCCAGTGACGACGATCTCTCCGACAGGCGGAGTTGCGATGGCGGGGCAGGCTGCGCCGGTGACGACGGTTCGACCGACCGGTGTTGCAATGGCGGGGCAAGCTTCGCCGGTGACGACGGTTCGACCGACCGGAGTTGCAGAGAAAGCCGTCGACGTTAGGCCGACTGGCGGTGGACCGGCAGTCTCGACGACCATGCGACCGACTGCGAGCGCACAGACCGTCGACACGCGGGCTAGCCTCGCTACGGTTCCTCGTGCCGACATGACTTCTGTCACGCCGACTTCAGACCCGTTTCCCTCGACGGTGACGTTCGTGATGAGGGACCGGGACGCGAAGGGCGGCAGTGGGCTCGACACTCTCGTGTCGCTCGACCTGGACGACGTGGCGCTCACGGACTTCTTCAAGTTCCTTTCGTCGGTGACGAAGGTGAAGATCGCGTCGAAGGGGCTTCGGTCGGGGATGCGCCTGAACGCGCAGATCGACCGTGTGACACTGGGCGAGGTGATGGGCACGCTCGCAAAGGTGTACAAGCTCGAGTGGAAGCTCGAGGGCGACGGCTCGATCACAGTGCAACCGTTCCGGAAGTGAGTTGGTCTTCAGGGGCGGCGCGCCGTGTGCGCCGCCCCTGGCTTTGATTTCTTCGCGCACCCGCGGACCTGGCTTTGCGGTGGGGGAACGTTTTTTCGACGTTTTTTTCGTCGGCCTGTTTCGCCCGGGCGCTTCCGCACCTATTCTCTATCGGGCCGGCCGGTCCGATCCCTCGAACCTTGTGTCCCACTATACCTGTTGGTAGGCGTTGTGTCAAGGTTTTGGTCGGTTTAGACCTAGTTTTAGGTACAAATCGGCAATAGGACCGTTTTGCGAAGTAGGGGGTCAGCCTGCGATGCCGCGGGTCACAGACCTGCGCCCCGGTAGGAAAGTTTGGAGCGGGCGACCGGGATCGAACCGGCGACATTCAGCTTGGGAAGCTGACGTTCTACCGCTGAACTACACCCGCTCAGGGAGCTACATTTTGGCACAACTTCCTCGATACCGGACGGCGCGCAGGCTAAAGCCTGCGGCCAGAAAGCGAAGCTGAAGCTTCGCACTCCAAACGGTAGACTCGGTTCGGCCCATGAGCGTAGTGAGTCCGACGGTCGAGATCATCCACGGCGACAACCTGGAAGTCTTGCGGACGTTCGAGGACGCTTCGTTCGACCTCATCTACATCGATCCGCCGTTCAACACGGGGCGTGTGCAGACGCGTCCGCGGCTTAAGACAGTACGCGACGAGGAGGGGGACAGGACGGGGTTCAAGGGTCAGCGGTTTCGGACGGAGTCGCTGGGGTCACAACAGTTTGCAGACGCGTTCGACGACTACTTGGCGTTCTTAGAGCCGCGTTTCGTGGAGGCCCGTCGGGTGCTTGCTGCTGACGGCTCGTTTTTTCTGCACATCGACTACCGCGAGGTGCACTATAGCAAGGTGCTGCTCGACAAGGTGTTTGGACGCGAGTGTTTCATGAACGAGATCGTGTGGGCGTACGATTACGGTGCGCGGTCGAAGACGAAGTGGCCGTCGAAGCACGACAACATCCTGTGGTACGTTCGGGATCCCGCTCACTACACTTTTAATTACGACGAGATGGACCGGATCCCTTACATGGCGCCGGGGTTGGTGACGCCGGAGAAGGCGGCGCTCGGGAAGACGCCGACCGACGTGTGGTGGCACACGATCGTTTCGCCGACTGGTTCTGAGAAAACCGGCTGGCCGACGCAGAAGCCGCTCGGTGTCCTTGATCGGATTGTTAAAGTGCACTCGAAGCCAGGCGGCCGGGTGTTGGACTTTTTTGCAGGGAGCGGGACGACGGGGGTTTCGGCGCTGCGGAACGGGCGGTCCGCTGTGTTGGTCGACAGCGATGCGGAGGCGGTGGCGGTGATGAGGCGAAGGATGAAAAACGAACTCCGATAGCTTCGGGATTGTGAAAGCCCCCTCCTAACCTCCCCCGGCGCGGAACAGTTCTAGGGAGGATGCTCGGCGTTGCCGGGAGAGGGACTGCCGCCGTCGGAGCGTCGCCCTCCACATCCTAGTCGAGCTTCATGATCTCGATGTTGC
>JANWJY010000082.1 GCA_025451715.1 Fimbriimonadaceae bacterium
CCCGGCACCGAGTCCGAGCATGACGTCGATCCGTGCCTGTTGCGGGCGGCGTGAGCCAGCGAAGATCGCGCCGCGCTCGGCGAGCCGACGTCCGAGCAGACGGACGAGATGCTCTCTGCGCTACTGAAGTTCAAGGGACTGGCGAACAGAATGGAGGTCGTGGGTGAGAAGGGGGGCGTGCTGGTCGTGAACAACTCGATGTGCACGAACCCGGCGGCGGTGGTCGCGAGCAGCAGCGGTCTCAAGCGCAGACAGCGGCTGATCCTGGGCGGCAACAGGAAGCAGCTCGATTTCACGCCGGTAGGCGAGTACTTGCGGGGGACGCCGCACTTCGCGTACCTCTTCGGGCCCGATACGGACGGATTGAACAGTCAGTTACAGGGCTCGTGGCCGTCCTTTCCTTCAATGCAGGACGCTTTTCACGCGGCGGTCGCGGACGCCGAGGCTGGCGACGCGGTCGTACTGATGCCGGGTTGCGCCTCGGCGGAGCCGTACGCGAACTTTCGCGAGCGGGGCGACGCGTTCCGGGCGATGGCGCAGGAGTGGCTGTCGTGATGAAGCGTCTGAACATGGATCCCGTGCTGTTCTGGTCGTGCCTCCTTGTCTCGTTGGCGGGGCTGGTGGCGATCTGGAACGCAGGGTACGCGCGCAGCGAAGGCTCGGTGTTCCCCCGGGAGCTGAAGCACCAGATCGTTTACTTGGTCATCGCCCTGGTCGCCGGGTGGGGGTGTTCGTTCATCCCTCGCAAGTCATGGCGGTGGTTGGCGTGGGTCGGGCTCGGACTGAGCGTAGCGGCGCTGGTGGCAGTGCAGATTCCTGGGGTCGGAGTTTCGATAGGTGGCGCGCAGCGGTGGATCGGTATCGGGCGATTTACGATTCAGCCTTCGGAGTTCATCAAGCTGGCGGTGATCATGTTCCTGGCGGCGACGATGGCGGGACACGTCGCTTGGCAAGAGCCGCGCAAGGCGTTCAAGAACTTTGGTGAGAAGCTCGACCGCGTGTACTGGCCGAAGTTCAAGCGCGGGATTCCGTTGTTTCTGGTCCTAGTCTTGGCCGTGATGGTCGAACGGCAGCCGGACCTCGCGACAGGTGCGATGATCGTCGCGTGCGCGACCGGCGTGATCGTCGTCGCGGGCGTTTCGAAGAAGTCGCTGATCCTCTTGGGGCTTGGCGGCTTGTTGGCTGTCGGGTTTGCGATCGTCGACGAGCCTTACCGGTTAGAACGATTTAGAGTCCACGCGCAAAGGTGGGAGGCGCAGAACAGGATGGACGGCGGGTATCAGACGGTCGTCAGCGAGACCGCGCTCGCGCGCGGCGGCTTGTTCGGTGTCGGGATCGGAAACGGGACTGCGAAGCACCGTCTGCCCGCGCCGACGACGGACTTTGTTCTGGCGACGGTCGGCGAAGAGTTCGGGCTGGTCGGTGTGCTGTCTCTGGTCGGGTTGTTAGGCGTCGTCACTTGGCGGCTCTTCTGGCTCGCTGCGCGCGCGCCAGACTCGTTTGGGCGGCTGGCGCTGGTGGGGATGGCGGTGTGGATCGGCATCCAGACGTGCACCAGCGTGATGATGGTGAACGGGAGCCTGCCGCCGATCGGTATCCCATTGCCCTTCGTGAGCTTTGGCGGGTCGAGCCTTCTCGCACTATGGATGGGCATCGGTCTTTCGATGTCGATGACTCCTCAAATCTCTCAGAAGAAGGAGGTGGAGCAACCTGCGACTGGCAGTTACGGGTGGCGGGACAGGCGGCCACGTGTTCCCAGCGCGTGAGGTCGCGCGCGTTGCGCTGGAGAGCGGCTGGGAGGTCGCGTACTTCGGCTCTCACCGCGGCATCGAGGGAAAGGCGTGCCAGAAGGCGGGCCTGCCCTTTTACGCGTTTCCTTCGGAGCCGCTCTATCGCCTGTGGACGCCACGCGGCGCGCGTGCGGCGTGGAACCTGTTTCGTTCGCGGCGGCTCGCGGGCGTGTCGTTGGCGGCTTACGGCGCCGACGTCGTTTTCTCGACAGGCGGTTACGCATCTGCGCCAGTGGTCTCTGCCGCCAAATCTCTTCGCGTTCCTTACGTGATCCACGAGCAGAACACGGTGCCGGGGCGGACGAACAGGATCCTGGGCCAATCGGCTGCGTTCGTGTGCACTGTGTTCGATTCTTCTGCCCGGTACTTTCCCCGCGACCGGACGCGGATGACGGGGATTCCCATCCGGCGGGAGCTGCGCGCCTCGGCACAGGGCTCGCTTCCGCTGACGCACTCGTTAGAGAAGGCGGCTCCGATCGTGCTGGTGATGGGCGGGTCGCAGGGGAGCGAGGCGATCAACGACATGGCTCTCGCGACCGCGGTGAGGATGGCGTCGACTCCAGTGCAGTGGCTCCACATCACAGGAGCGAAGCACTTCGAGCGTACGATCGCGAGCAAGACAAAGATGGCGGTGCGGTCGGACTACACGATCAAGGCGTACCTGGACGCGGCGGAGATGGCCTCGGCGCTGTTCTCGTGCTCTCTCGCGGTGTGCCGGAGCGGGGCTGGGACCTTGGCCGAACTCGCGGCGTTCCGGAAGCCTTCTATCCTCGTGCCATTTCCCAGCGCCTTTGGAGACCACCAGCGGTTCAACGCGCTCGACTTCGAGAAGATGGGGGCGGCGGAGGTGGTCTTGCAGGGCGAGCTGCGGGCGGCGGTGCTGGAGGCGCGGATCCTGGGGTGGCTTTCCGACCGTTCCCGGCTCGAGCGGGCCGAAGCGAGCCTGGCGGCCTGGGACAAGCCCGGCGCGGCCGCGGCGATATTGGGAATCCTAGAGGAGGCCGCGCAATGAGGACCCCGCAGGAGATCGCGACAGCGTTCAACGACCGTTCCGAACTGGACGGCCGGCGGTCGTTCGTGCTGGTCGGGATCGGGGGGGCGGGGATGAGCGGAGTGGCGCGGATGCTGGTCTCGCGCGGGTTCTCGGTGCGCGGGACGGACCTGGTGGACTCTCGGGTGATCGGGGAGCTGCGGGCTTTGGGGGTTGAGGTCCGGATCGGGCACACGGCCGAGGTCGTTTGCGACGGCGATGCTGTTGTTGTTTCCGATGCGATCCCGTTGGCGACTTCGCCCGAAGTGCGCCGCGCGCGGGAAATCGGGTGTCCGGTGTTCCGTCGGTCGCAGGCCCTGGGGTGGCTGCTCAAGGACAAGAAGCTGATCGCCGTGACGGGGACGCACGGTAAGACGACCACGACGGGGATGATCGGTGCGGGTTTGATCGCTGCTGGCTTGGACCCGACGATCGTTGTTGGAGCGGAGGTGCCGCAGTTTGGTGGTTCGGTGGTGGAAGGGAAGGGAGAGTGGGCGGTGGTGGAGGCTTGCGAGGCGTACGACTCGTTCCACGACTTCGATCCGACGATCGTGGTGCTGACGAACTTGGAGTTGGACCACGTGGACTTTCATGGCAACTGGGAGGGGCTCAGAAACTCCGCTGTGAAGTTCCTTCGTCGGCTTGGAGCCGACGGTGTTGTGGTCTATACGGATTCGAGTAGTGGGGCGTCAGAGGTAGTCGAAGAGAGCGGCGTGCCCTCAGATCGGATTTCCAAATCAATGCGAGAAGGGTATTCAGTCGCGCGCAATCCACGTCCAGGAGAGCACAACGCCATTAATGCGGGAGTAGCGCGCGAGGTTCTTGGCATCGTAGCGGCAATCGGCCTCGAGCGAAACGGCATCCTGAATGAACTCCTTCATCGAATCGCAATTGGAGAAGACTTGTTGCCGTTCACCGGAGCTGAACGAAGGCTACAAGTGTTGCAGTCGGGCGAGATCGACGTCGTCGACGACTATGCGCACCACCCGACGGAGATCAGGGCGAGCATCCAGGCGCTGCGAGAGAAGTTCCCCGACCGGCGGCTTGTGATCGCCTACCAGCCGCACCTCTATTCGCGCACGAAGGACCTGATCCCGGAGTTCGCAGCCGCGCTCGACCTTGCCGACCACGTTTTCCTGACCGACATCTACCCGGCGCGAGAAGACCCGGTCCCGGGCGTGAGCAGCCTGAGGATCGCGGAGCTGATGGAGACGCCGGTAACGTACGTGCCCAGCCGTCACCTGCTGCCAAGAAAAGTCAAAGCGTTCGCAAAGAAGGGCGACGTGGTCGTGGGGATGGGTGCGGGGAACATCGAGAGTTTCGCGCCGGACTTCATTCTGGAGCTGCAAAGGAGAGGCAATAAGGTTGCGGTGGTGTACGGCGGAGACAGCGCGGAGAGGGAAGTGAGCCTCCATTCCGGAAGGGAAGTGCACAAGGCACTGATAGAGCTCGGATACGACGCGACGCTGCTGGATGCCACCGAAATGCTGCTCAACAAGGGCGACACGAGCGCGCTGAAGGGCACCGACCGCCCCGACCTCGCGTTCCTGTGCGTGCACGGCACGCACGCCGAGGACGGCGCGATCCAGGGCTTCTTCGAACTGCTGCACATCCCTTACACCGGTAGCGGGATGCAGGCGAGCGCGATCGCGATGGACAAGGCGCTGACCAAGCAAGTGCTCGAGGCGAGCGGGCTCCCGACGCCGAAGGGCGTGAAGTGGCACAGGCGCGACGCGCGGCCAGAATTCCCGAAGGCGCCGGTGATCGTTAAGCCGAACGCGCAGGGCTCGACCGTCGGACTGAGTTTCGTCGAGAGAGACGACCAGCTCGAAAGGGCGATCAAGACTGCGTTCGCGTACGACGACTCGATCTTGGTCGAGGAGTGGGTGAAGGGAACAGAGATCTCTACGCCGGTCGCTGGAGAGGAAGTGTTGCCAGCGGTCGAGATCGTGCCTGCCAGCGGGCGGTACGACTTTGCGGCCAAGTACACGCCCGGCGCGACGGAAGAAGTGTGCCCGGCAAGAATCACCAAGGAACAGGAGCAGAAGGCGGGCGAGCTTGCCTTAAGAGCGCACCGTGCGCTTGGCTGTCGCGATGTGACGAGAACAGACATGATCGTAAGCGGAGACAAGATCGTGGTGCTCGAGGTCAACACGCTCCCCGGGATGACGGCGACGAGCCTCGTGCCCAAGAGCGCCCTGACCCACGGATGGAGCTTCAACGACCTCGTGAGATGGATGACCGAAGATGCGCTCAAAACGGCCGCAGAATAGAAAGAAGAAACGGAAGAAGCAGAAGCGGGTCTGGACGCCCCCGACCGACTGGACGCCTTGGCTCTGGGGGTTCTTCTCGCTGCACTTCATCTTCGGGCTCTACTTCAGCCCCGTGACTGGTGCGCGAACGATCCGTGTTACCGGGGCATCCGGCAACGACCAGCAGCGGATCAGGTCGTTCTTAATGGCCATCAAAGACTCGCCGTTTCTCCGGGTGAACAGGCCGCGGATCCAATCACAGGCCCTGGACAACATGGCTGTGGAACGTGCCGAGTACCGGGCGAACCTGTTCGGACGGGGGGTGCTGGAGCTGGTCTATAAGCGCCCCGTAGCGAAAGTCGCGGGGACGGAGGGGCTCTACCTCTCGGGCAGGGGCTCGGTTTTCTCCCTGAAGGGGGAAGTGCCGATGAAAGTGACCGTGGAGCCGCCTTTTCCTGTAGGGCAGCGCAATCTGTCAGTCTTTAGTTCTTGGCGGTCGGGGGTGGCGGCCCGGATGTGCGAAAATATAGGCGAACGGCTACCGGAAGAGGAATGGCGTTTGGTCGTCTCGCGCACGGGGTTCATCGACCTTGTGCCGGACGTCGGCGGAACGGTCGAGTTCGGCTCATTCAAGGACGCGGACCTGAAAGTGCAGGCGTTGGAAGACATCCTTCGCGACGACCCTGGACTTCTCGGACGCGTGAGCAAGCTGGTTCTGACATCGCCTTCCAACCCGGTCAAAGTTCCATGAGCGGAAATGGATCCATTTAGGAAGAACAAGAGTTCGGCGTGGGTGTGGCCAGTCAGCCTTTTGGCCCTGGTCGTGGGATGGTTTGCGAGCGTGGCGTGGATCACCGACAGCGTCGACAAGGGCCGGCTGGACAACCTTCCCCTCGACGTGCGCGAGCGCTTGATTTCGAGCAAGCTCGATGCGCAGTCAGAGCTCGTGTCGTTGCGCAGCGAGATCGAAAAGCTCCGTGAGGAGAACACGAAGTTCCAAAACCAGCTTGCTGACGGCAGCAAAGGGTCCGAGGAGATCAACAAGAGCCTTCAGAACACGAAGCTGTTCGCCGGCCTGACCGAGGCCGAGGGGTCTGGGCTGTCGATCATCCTGCGCGACTCTCGGCGGCCGGTCGAGAACGTCCTTGACCCGGGTGGCGGGATCATCCACGACACGGACGTGCTGAAGGTCGTTAACGAGCTTTGGAACGCGGGGGCCGAGGCGGTCGCCGTGAACGGCAAGCGCGTGGGTCCGCGGACGAACTTCCGCTGCGTCGGCTCGACGATCCTCGTCGACAGCATCAAGATCTCGCCGCCGATCAAGATCGACGTGATCGGGGACAAACAGACGCTGATGGGTGCAATGAATATGCCTGGTGGCCCGCTCGACGAGATTAGGACCGTGGATCCGCAGATGGTGGAGATCGTGCCTGTGGAGAAGCACCGGCTCGCCGCCTTCACGGGATCGATGTCGTCGAAGTACGCAAAGATCGTTGATCCTAACGGGACAGGCAGACCGTAGTGTTCCTGATCCCTCTGCTGGCCCTGACTCTCGGAGCCCTGCTCGGCATCATGCTCGGGGTGCCGGTCGGAGGGGTGTTCGGGTTGTACATCGCCGTAGGGGTGATTGCGGGCCTAGATTCTGTTTTTGGCGGCTGGCGGAGCGCTTTAGAGGGTAAGTTTCAGAACGATGTCTTCCTCACGGGCTTCTTTAGCAACGTGCTGATCGCGTCGTTGCTGGCGTTCGTCGGCGACAACCTTGGAATCGACCTTTATTTGGCAGCCGTTCTCGTTATGGGTTGGCGCATGTTCACCAATCTGAGCATAATTAGAAGGCACGCATTGAACCGTTGGCAGGACGCCAGGGCGCGCAGTCGGACAGACAGCACATCGGGCGACTAGTTGAGATGGCAAAGACCGCGTACGTACTCGACATAGGAACGACCAAGACGACTTGCTTGGCGGCGACGACCAACGGCGACGACCTGTGCGTCGTTTCTGCGGCCGCGGTCGCAACCCGTGGGGTCAAGCGTGGCCGCATTACCGAACCTGAGCTGTTGACGGAGTGCGTCAGGTCTGCGGTGGGTCGTGTGCGCGAGGAGACGGGCGGAACGGTGAGCAGACTGACTGTCGGCGTGCACGGCCACAGCGTGCGCAGCGAGCAGAGCCGCGGGATCCGACCGATGTACCCCTCCGGCAAGGTCGTGCACGAGGAAGACCTCCTGCACGTCAACGAGCACAGCCGGCAGATCGTTTTTCCGACAGGCTACGAATTGTTACAGACGCTCGCGTGCGAGTACAAGATCGACGGGGCCACGGTCGACGGTGAGCCGCTTGGACGGCCCGCAACAAGGCTCGAGGTCGTGACGCACGTGATGACAGGGCTCACTTCTGACCTTGCGCGACTGAGAGGAATTGTAAAGGTCTGCGGCTGTGAAGTTGACGAGTTCGTACCGATCGCACTTGCGAGCGGGCTCGGCGCCGTGCGGCCCGAGGACGCTCGCTCGGGATGCATCGTGGTCGACATCGGCGGAGGCACGACTGACGCGGCAGTGTTCGAGCGCGGATCTTGCAGCCGACTTGCTACGATCGACGTGAACGGCGCGCACGTAACCGGGGACATTGCAAAGCTCCTCAAAATCTCCCTTGAGGACGCTGAAGTACTGAAGATTTCTCACGGCAGCGCAGACCCGACGCAGTTCGGCGACGACGACGCGGTGTCGGTAAAACAGGTGGGAAACGAGCAGGCTCGCCCGTTCCCTCGCAAGGTACTATCGGAGATCATCGAGAGCCGCGTGCGGGAGATCGCGACGTTGCTGAGAGAGGAGCTGCTCCAGGGCGACAAGCGCAGGGAACTGCCGAAAACGGTGGTGCTGACAGGTGGTGGGAGCCAACTGCCAGGTACGGAAGAGGTGTTTAAGCGCGCGTTCGCGGCCGATGCAGTCAAACTGGGTTCGCCCCGGTTGGTCGGGACGAACTCGCGCAGGGCGGCGGCACCGGAGATGTCCGGCGCGATCGGGCTCGCGCTGTTCTCGCTCGAGGGCGGGACGGAAGAACTCGCTCCCGTTTCGGGGGCAGTGGATTGGAAGGAAAAGATCAGGTCGCTCAAGTCGATTTTCGGCTCGCGCGCATGATTCGATCGACAAACTAATTCGTTAGGACAGAACTATCGTGGAAGCAAAAGGCGCAATCATAAAGGTCATCGGCGTTGGCGGTGGCGGATCGAACGCAGTGAACCGAATGATCGAAGCGGGCATCCGCGGGGTCGAGTTCATTGCGATGAACACGGACGTGCAGGTCCTTGACCGGTCCTCCGCTCCACGCAAGATTCAGCTTGGCACGAGCCTTACGCGCGGACTTGGTGCGGGCGGCGACCCGGAGATCGGAAAGTCTTCCGCCGAGGAGAGCAAGCAGGAAATCCGCAAGGTCCTCGACGGCGCAGACATGGTCTTCCTGACGGCCGGAATGGGCGGCGGCACCGGTACAGGCGCGGCACCGGTCATTGCTGACATTTCTCGTGAGATCGGGGCGCTCGCGGTCGCGATCGTCACAAAGCCGTTCGTGTTCGAGGGCCAGCGACGCAAAAAGCTCGCGGACAACGGCGTGACCTCGCTCATGGGCCGTGTCGACACGCTGATCACAATTCCCAACAACAGGCTTATGGAGGTCGTCGAGAGGAGAACCACGCTGAGCGATGCGTTCCGCGTCGCGGACGACATCCTGCGTCAAGGCGTGCAAGGGATCAGCGACATTATCACGATCCCCGGCCAGATCAACGTGGACTTCGCCGACGTCAAGGCGGTCATGAAGGGCGCCGGGCCTGCGCTGATGGGCATTGGGCACGGCGTTGGGGAGCACAGGGCCATCCAGGCCGCCCAGAGCGCCACACAGAGCCGTCTGCTCGAACAGACGATCAACGGCGCCCGTGGGCTACTGGTCAACATCACCAGCGGCGAAGACCTGACCTTGAGCGAGGTCAGCGAGGCAATGGACTACATACACGGCCTTTGCGACGCTGAGGACGCGAACATCTATTTCGGGACCGTGATCGAGCCCGAGCTCGAAGACGAGGTACGGATCACCGTTTTGGCAACAGGTTTCGCGGGCGCGGCACCGGCCCAACCGGGGGCAAGGAACGGCGCCACGGCCGCCGTGCACCCACGGTACGAGGCCGCCCAGCAACAGATCCAGCAGCAGTACGGGACGACCCGCATTTCGCCAAAGGACATCTGGGACCAGGAGAAGCCTTCGAACCACAGGGAAGTGCCCGTAGCGCCGGAAGAGATCTTCGACGACCAGGACATCGACATCCCGGCGTTCTTGCGCGATCACAGGAAGAGGCAGGAAGAGGCCGTCAAAGACTAAGGCTGGCGGAGCGGGTGGGATTCGAACCCACGATAGGTTTCCCTATACACGATTTCCAATCGTGCTCCTTCGACCACTCGGACACCGCTCCTTGGCCAGTCCCTATTATGGTCTGTCCCGGCCCCGGATTGTCGCAGGGTCCGTGTAAGCTGGCCCGGACGTCGTGAAGGTGATGGGGCAGACGATCCGGGAAGCGATTGAGGAGCGCGAGAGGCAGACCCTGAGCGCGTTCGCGATGCTGAGCAGAGAGTCGCAGGGCCGCCGACGGCCGGAGGACCCCGACTCTGTGCGGACGTGCTTCCAGCGCGACCGGGACCGCGTGCTGCACTCGAAGGCGTTCCGCCGACTGAAGCACAAGACCCAGGTGTTCATCGACCCGGTCGGCGACCACTACCGGACGCGGCTGACCCACTCGCTGGAGGTTGCGCAGATCGCGCGGACGATCGGTCGGGCGCTGCTGCTCAACGAAGATCTGATCGAGGCGATTGCAGTGGGGCACGACGTGGGGCACACTCCGTTCGGGCACATCGGCGAGCAGGCACTGGACGAAGAGCTGCAGTCGCTCGACGTTCTGGGTGTGCCGAAGAAGTTCCGCCACTACGAGCAGTCGCTGCGCGTGATCGACGTGCTCTCAGACCTCAACCTCTCACACGAGGTCAGGGAAGGGATCGGTGGGCACAGTAAGGGGCGCAAGGATCTGACGGCGTTCGACGGAGAGCCGACTTCGACCCTTGAGGCCGCGGTCGTCCGGATATCGGACCGCATCGCGTATATGAACCACGACCTAGACGACGCGGTGCGAAGCGGGATCATCCCGTCTATCCCCGCCGAGTTCCAAAGGATCGGCGAGGAGCACGGCAAGCGGATCGGTGCGATGGTCGTGGACGTGGTCGAGAACAGCATCGGTCAGCCGGCGATCAAGCTGTCCGTACCGATGCTCTCGCTGATGAACGATCTCAAGGAGTGGCTCTATGAGAACGTGTATTTGGAGTATCCACGCCGGTATCCCGACATCGGCAAGGCGCAGCACATCGTCAAGTCGCTGTTCAAGTACTATTTGCTGCCTGGGAACCTGCCAGAGGGATATGTGGGCGCACAGGGCGCGATCGACTACGTGGCGGGGATGACGGACCGGTTTGCGATTGAAAAGTACAGGGAGCTTCACATCCCAAGCTCGTTTGACGAGCGGATCAGGACAGTGCCCTAACGCTCGGAGTGGCCCTTGTCGACTTCAACGGGAACGCGCAAGTAGGAGACGACGTGTTGGCCGAGGAGCTCACCGACGCTCTGCTCCTCGTCCACGACGACGTCTGCGCCGACGATGTTCAGCTGGTCGGCGAAGATGTGATAGCGGGACCGCGCGAAAACCATGACGTCTGGGGCGAGATCCTTGCACTGGCTGACGATGGCTCTCGCGACCTGCGTGTCTGGAACCGCGACCACGACTGCCTTTGCGGCCTCGATGTTCGCGTGCTCCAAGATCGTTCCCTGTGTGCCATCGCCTACCATCGCGTCGAGCCCGCAGGTCTCGGCCTCGCGGACTAGCCCAGGGTGAATCTCGAGTACCGTTACGTGGACGTCGGAGTCTCGCAAGAGGAACGCTGCCGCGCTGCCCGCTGCGCCGTAACCGACGATGATGACGTGCCCCTGCCTGCCCTTTCGATTTGTCGCCGTGCGTTCGGCCTTAGCGAGCTTGCGCTTTGGGATGAAAGTCTTAACGATGCGAAGTGCGACGCGGCGCGAGTTTCCGGTAAGAAACGGTGTGGCGAACAACGTGAGAAGCACGACGGAAGTTGCTAGCTTGAAGAGGTCGACGCCGAGCAAGCCGCCATCTCGGGCAATCGCCAGCAGCAGG
>JANWJY010000083.1 GCA_025451715.1 Fimbriimonadaceae bacterium
CTTCGGTTTGAACCTGCGAAACGAAAGTGAAGCCCAAGCGAGCCAGGCTGGACTCTCGCGGGCGCCCAGAAGGCCGACAGTAAAGGTGGATTTAGCGATTGGGTAGGATTTTCATGCCATGAGAAGGAGTTTCAGCGTCATTCCACTCTTGCTTATCGTAGCAGCGACTGCTGAACCTTCGATCGCCTCGGCCTTCACAATAACTTGGCCACAAAACTGGGACTATGTCCCCTACACCACTGCTGGAGGCGGCAGAACCGACCTCAACCCAAGCTATCCGACTCTGACTACACAGGCACAGCGCGAGACTTTGGCAGACCTAATCGTTGAAGGATGGCCAGAGTACGTTGCCGTGCTTTCGGAGGACTATCTGCCTGGAACAGTAACGGTGTCGGAGTACAAGGCTAAACACTACCTGACAGGTAACCCTGCAGTCGTTTACCGGGCAGGTGCAAAGATAGTCTGGGATTACGAAACCTCTGATCCAATCTTGGATGAACTTCGATACGTTCAGGTCGTTTGGACGAATGACCCGCAAGCACCACATACGACAAGTCCGTACATCGATGGTCAAGGGGGCGAGATGTACTACTTTGACGACTACTACGAAGGCATCACCCACTATGGCGACGAGTACACGTTTTTTGACGATCCGTTTCGCGCTTATACAGGCGTAGAGGCCAAGTACTGGCAAGCAGCGACGTTTCCAGTTCAAACAATTGCCGATCAAATCATCATTTACGATGGCGTCTGCTGGGGCTGGGCAACCATTGGCACCTCCGAGTGGGAGGAACCGGGCGACAATGCCCCGATTCCAGAGCCCGCCTCCATTTTTGGACTCATATTGCCCATACTTATGCTTAGGAGACTAAAACGAAAATGACTGCCGCCCTTCTCCTTACCGTCCTAGTTTCGCCAAGCGTCGAGCTTAGGCCCATTTCGACAGAGCTCACGATTAGCCTGTCAGACAGAAGGGCCCAGACCTGTCAACTTGAATACGTAAACAGTTCCGACGTCAACGTTCAAGTCTGGGTAGCGGATTTTTGGAGCAATCACAAAGTAGAGTTTCGGACCAAGAGTGGCGGCGAAGTCTTGCTCACTGACCTAGGTGTCCTCGCATCGAAAGCGTTTCAAGGCGGATCAAGAGATCGCAACTTTCCTGTAATTGTCCGACCTGGCAAGTCAGTCCCGGTTAAGACGCCGCGTTTGCCCGACTATTTCGTCCTGAAACCGGGCGATTACACGATGACGGTCACCTACTCCGACATGAACTTCGACTCGCCACTGCAGCTCACGACGAAGAAGATCGCGGTCAAGGTCGTCGAATAACGGTCGAGGAACGCGCCACCTCACACCTCTAACGGCGAAACAGCCCGCCCGCTCTTAGCGCTTTCGATCGCCGCGCGCGACACGGCCACCGCCTTCATCCCCTCCTCAGGCGCGACCGGCATCGCAGAACCAGAACTCACCGCGTCCACAAACGCACGAAGCTCACAATAAAACGGATCGTGCGTCGGAGAGAGGTTCGACTCCGAACGCGAGCCAGCCGCGTCGTGGATGCGCAACGTCGACACGGAGCGCGAGTCGTACTCGATCATCCCCTCGCTCCCACACACCTCCAACGTCACGCGAAAGCCGGATGGGTCCATCCAAGTCGTCTCGACGTGCCCGACGCAACCGCTCTCAAACTGCAGCGTCGTCAGCGCATAGTCGCCCTCGAACTCCGCGCCCTCCACCGGGTGCCCCAAGCGCACCGAACGCGAATAGACCGAACGAACGTCCCCCAAAGTCCACAACATCCAGTCAAACTCGTGAACCGCCAAGTCCAACAGCAGCCCACCCGACCGCGCATGGTCCTGAAACCACATGTCGCTCCCCTTTGGCGCTTTCCCGCCGCGACGCATCCGCACCGCCGCCGGTTTCCCAACGCGACCGGAGACGACAGCCTGGTGCGCAGCGGCGAACTCAGGAAAGAACCGCACGACCTGCCCCGGCATCAATGGCACGCCCTTCTTCGCAGCGGCAGAGATCAGCGACGCGCACTCCTCGGGCGTCCGCGCCATCGGTTTTTCAACCAGCACGGCCTTGCCTCCCTCGATCGCTGCCATCGCCACGTCGTGGTGCGCGTCCGTCGGCGTGCAGACGTCGACGGCATCAACACCAGAGACGAGCTCCGAAAGCGACCCCAGCGGACGCGCCCCGAACTGCGCGCAGTACACGTCCAACCGGTCTGGGTTGCGATCATAGGCGTACAGCTCGACGTCCGGCATCAGCGCGTACTTCCGCGCGTGCACGTTCCCCATCCCGCCGACCCCCACCACTCCGACTCGCATGAGTTCATTTTGACTGATTCGCTCGGCCCACCCTAAACCCTAGACCCTTCATACTCTCCCCGTGCCCATCGCCATCTGCATCGTCGCCGGCATCGTCGCAGGGATCGCGGGCGGGCTCTTCGGCGTTGGCGGCGGCGTCATCATCGTCCCTTTTCTCATCCTCGCACTCAAGTTCGACCAGCACAAGGCACAAGGTACATCACTGTTTTCTCTCGCCCTTCCGGTCGCCGCGCTAGGCATGTACAACTACTACAGGGAAGGAAACGTCCACGTCGCTGTCGGCCTCACGCTCGCCGCGGGTATGGCGCTCGGCAGCTTCTTTGGATCGAAGCTCGCGTTGGCTCAGACGGCGAAGACCATGCGACAGGCGTTCTGTGTCTTTCTCTCAGTCGTCGCCGCGTACCTCTTCTTCAAGAGCAGCATCCTCCACACCGAAGCAATCGACCACATGACAGCGTTGCCCCCGTGGGCGTTCCCTGTCGCAGTCGTCGCTGGCCTCGTCGCCGGCGTCACTGGTGGATTGTTCGGCGTCGGAGGAGGAGTGATTGCGGTTCCGTTCCTCGCGCTCGCGCTCGCGGTCCCGCAGCACGTCGCACAAGGAACCTCGCTCCTGGCACTCACGCTCCCCATCGCCGGCTTCGGAGCGTACAACTATTACAAGAAGGGAGCGGTCGACATTAAGAGCGGGGCCCTCGTCTCCATCGGAATCGTCGCAGGCAGCTTCTTCGGGAGCATCATCGCCCTCGGCCTCGACCCCGTCACGATGCAAAAAGCGTTTAGCGTGTTCATGGTCGCCATGGCTGCATACTTGTTCTTCAAGAAGTAGCCGAACTGCCGACACGCCCGCTCGCCACCAACGTCCCGAACACCACCACCAACAACCCCACTCCGGTCCAAGGGTTGAACTCCCCGCCCAGCACCACCCACGAAAACAGGGCCGCCACCGGCGGAATGAAGAACTGCACCATGCTCGTCTTCGTCGGCCCGACGTCTGCCAGACCCTTGTAATATGCCGCAAACGCACCTATGCCCGCGATGAACACCAAGTACGCCATCGACCAGTAGAACTCTGGCTTGATCGCTAACCAATCGGTCCGAAGCGTCGCAAACAACCCGTATGGCAACATCGCCACCAGCCCGCCCGGAAAAGTCAAAGTAAACGCCGCGTAGGGCGAGCCCTCGACGACCAGAGGACGCATCAGCACCACGGACCACGACCACAGCACCGCCGACGCCAGAACGAGCAGCGCGCCGACCATGCTCCCCTCCACTTTCCCCTCTCCTGCGACGATCGCGATCACTGCGCCCGCAAACGCCAGGCCACCTCCGATCGCCAAGTGCGGCGTAAAGGCGTCCTGCTTCTTCATGATCGCGAAAAGCGCCGTCCACACAGGCGCTGTCGCCAAAACGATCGCGCCCTGAACCGCCCCTGCCGTCCTCATCCCCTCCAAGAAGCAGATCATATAGATCCCGTTCGCCAGAAAACCAACGAACATGAAGTTCCAGAACTGCCCCTTCGGGTACTTCAATGGGATCCGAAGGGCGACACACGTGACCCACAACACCGCCATCATTGCAAGATAGCGCGTCAGCGCGACGACCGACGCGTCCATCCCCTCCAGAGCGTGCTTGATCACGCTGAAGTTCAGACCCCACGCGACCACCACGAACACGAGCGCCGGATGCGGCAAGTTCCGACGCCAATCGCTCATTTGGCAGAGTATGGCGGTACTGCCCCGACCATCTTAGGAGTGAGGGGGATCATCCATCATCCCTCTGCCGTCCTCCCAGCCCCCTTCCCCCGGTATCCTAGGGCCACAAACGCAATGGCAGTCGAAGAAAAAGGAAACTGGGGAGCCGCCAAGAAGTTCAGGCTCATCATCCGAGAGCAGGGGCAGACCCGCGAGATGGGCGGAAACGAGATGTCCCTCGCGGTCGGAATCGTCGATAACATCATGATGAACGCCCTCGACACCAAGTCGAGCGACATCCACCTCCAGCCGGAAAGAAACCAGCTCAAGATCCGCTACCGACAGGACGGCGTGCTCCACGAGACCGGCGCGCTCCCACCAGAGCAGGCCTCCAACGTCATCGCGCGCCTCAAGCTCAGCGCAAACATGCGGATCGACGAGACACGCGAGCCGCAGGACGGCCGCATCGACATGGAGTACAACGGACGCCGACTCAGCGCCCGTGCCTCTTGCGTCCCCAGCCTCAACGGCGAGAAGTTCGTCATGCGACTTCTCGACCCGCAGTCCATGAAGGTCAACCTCGCCGACCTCGGAATGCCAGAGGACATCCGCGTCAGGTGGGAGCAGGCGATTCAGATCCCATACGGGCTCATCCTTGTCACCGGCCCCACAGGCTCCGGTAAGACCTCAACGCTCTACGCATCCCTCAACCTCCTCGACAGTAAACGTCGCAACATCGTCACCGTCGAGGACCCGGTCGAATACGAGTTCGACGAGAACATCGCGCAGGTCCAGGTCACGGAGAAGCTCTCCTTCCCGCGCGTCATGCGCTCCTTCCTGCGACAAGACCCCGACATCATGATGGTCGGCGAAATGCGAGACCCCGAGTCCCTCGCGATCGGCATACAGGCCGGCCTCACCGGACACATGGTCCTCAGCACCATCCACACCAACAACGCGATGGAGACCATCGGACGTATGTTCGACATGGACGCCGAGCCCTACCTCGTCGGCGGCGTCATCACGGCGATCCTCGCACAGCGGCTCGTCCGCACCATTTGCCCGAAGTGCCCCGAGCCCGCTCGCTACACGCGAGAAGAGCTAGAGATGGTCAACATCGGACCCGACGACATGTCTGGAGCGAAACTGATGCAAGGAAAGGGATGCGACTTCTGCAAAGGCACCGGCTACAAGGGCCGCGTCGGAATCTTCGAGCTCATCATCGGAAACCGCGAGTTCAAACAGGCAGTCGCAATGAACGTCGACTACAAGTCCATGCTTGAGATCGTCAAGAAGCAGGGCTTTAGAACGATGCTTGAAGACGGCAAGGCAAAGGTGCTCGCCGGTAAGACATCGCCTGACGAAGTCATCAAGGCCGTCTTTACTCAGGCTCTCGAGTAATGAAGAAGAAGTTCCTCTGGATCGGGGTCATCGGCACGATCGTCATCGGCCTGATCGCACTTGGCTACGCCGTCTCAGGCGATTCGCGCACCGCCGCGGCAGATCTCGAGGCTCTGCGCAAAGAAGCGAAGGAGCTCGGGCTACCGACTACGATGGACGAGGTCCCCCTTGGATCCGTCTCTGAGGACGACAACGCCGCACCACTGATCACACAGGCGTCAGAGCGGATCGGTGCCGACAAGCAAGCCGTCGCAGACCTGTTGGTCGAAGCCGCGAGAAAGCCCGCGTGTGCCTTCGACTGGGCAAAGGTCCAGGAGCCCGGGTTCTGGAAGCGACTGAAGTTCCTCGAGTGCGTCGACGCGCTGCTCGAAGACGCAGACAGACAACTGAAAGCCAAGAGCACTGCTGCCTTCCAAAGAAAGCTTCACGCTGCCATGGTCGTTTCGAGACTGGCAGCGGAGGTGCCGACAGAGGAAGCCTTCCGCACGAGCATAGAGGCCGAAAGGAGAACGCTTGTATGGATTGGAGCGAAGATGGTCGAGTACCCAGAAGACGCAGTACTCCACTCGTTCGTGCAGAGACAGACGTTCGAAGGCCTCCCTGTCAGTTCGCTGCAAGTCGCATTACGACGGTTCTACGCGCTCGGTAACGACATCGGACAGAACCGCGAGATAGACGGCGATCAACGCATCACATGGCTCTGGGCACGAAAGGAGTTCCCAGCAGACCCGTGGGGCCGCGACGCAGTCGAAGCGAGGCACCTCAAGGGATCGATCGATCTCTCGCGAGAGACCTCAAACCTTCAAAGCTGGCCGGAAGCGATGGACCAATTGGAACAGTTCGTTGACAAGTGGTCGAAAGACGCTCGACCTTCGGCTTACTCGCTCCGCACGACCGCGAAGTCCATAAGGGACCTCGCGCGCCTCGCCGCAGAAAACGAGGCCGCAAGGCGGATCCTCTTCGTCGCTGCAGGCGCGTTCAAGTGGAGGATCCAGAAACTCTCGTTTCCCGCCACATCACCCGTCAAGGGCGAGATGGAGATTGACCCCTTCACCGTCGGGCCGGTGACCTTCTCCAACCCCGGTACTGGCTTCTTCCTCTACTCTATCGGTTCCGACCGGTTCGACTCCTCCGGTCCCGTCGAAGAGGGACTATCCTTCAAAGAGGACATCGGTTTCCGGCTCAAGGCCTGGAAAAGCGCCGTCGTCCCAGAGCCGAAAAAGATCCGCTGAACCGGGCGACCACGTTCTGCATTAGGCTAGCATAGGCCAGCGCATGGGAAGTTTCAGCGTCAGGCGCGTCGGGAAGGCTGCCTTGGTCGCCGTTCTAACGGCAGCGATCCTCGGTGGCGGCAAGATCGCGTACGACGCGTACATGGTCGACTATCCCATGCGGTCGCAGACCGCGAGGCTCGAAGAGCGACGCGTACAAGCGGTTGCAGTCGGCCTCGTCTTACATCCAGACGATCTCAACGAAGGCCGCGCCGCGGGCTTAGCGCTCTATGACGACTTCTTGACGTTCGACAGGTTTTACAATTCGAACAAAGATTTCAAGGCCGCTTTGGATAGCGGCAAGGCCAGTGCGAGGGTCGCCCAGCTCGTCCTCGACGACCAAGCTGCGCACGACGGCCTCATGAGGGCGACATCCCTGGGCAACGTCAACATCCCGCACGATTGGGGGCTCGGACTCGCGCACGAGGCGCCAAACCTTTTCATGTTCGGGCGCTACGTTAGCACTCTCTGCGCGCTCGCAGAGCACAGTTACACTCGCAAGGACAGCGGGCGGGCCATCGTGTACATCGCAGCCGCTGCACGAATCGCAGAGTACGTCATAGACGAACCCAGCAATCAAGCGCTCGTCATGTGGGGATCCTGCTCGCAGAGAGTCATCCGAGCAGCTTACGGACTGCTCGAGTCCGACCCTTCTCCGGCCACAGTCGAGGCCGCACGGAACATCCTCGCTTCAGTAAAGCCGCCGAGCGATCTTTCGGTCGCGGTCCGCAACGAGTGCCTCCTCTCACAGGTCTCTGCGCGCCAGTTCGATTCGATGACGTACGAGCAGAAAATACTGCTTCAGCAGGCGCCATCGAGCAGCATGATTGAGCCGCCAAAGGGGGCAAACGTTTCGCTTGCGCTCGAGTCTTGTTGCCTCGAGTTCTGGAGCAAGGCGATGAAGAACGCGGGTGACCCGGACGGTGACCTTCGTAAGGCAGGTCGGTTCCTGGACCAGCTATGTGAAGAGTGGTCGCACGACGCCGATGAGACTGGCTACCTCTCACTTGGGATATCTGCGACCTTCGAGCAGGTCGGAACTGGCATCATGCGCGTCGAACAACTAAAGCGTCTCGTCTCGACGACCATCGACCTGGTTTCGCACGCGCTCGCGAACAGCGAGCTTCCCGCTTCCCTCGACGAGGGCCGCCCCGAACATTTCGACCCCATTGGTAAGAGACCGTTCCTCTACCAACGCAGGGACGGTAGCTTTGTCCTGCAGGCTTTGGGCGAGTCCGACGGCAAGAATATCGCGCCACCGGAGAACGACCTGCAGCTCGTCAGGCACCAGGGTTACGCGCTCACGTTCGACATGCCGCGCTAGCGCGGCCACGACTTCCGGTCCACCGTTCGGACCACGAAACGCAGACCGCTCCAGTCCTCGTCGACCGCGCAACACTTGTTGTCGACGAGCCCACGGCTCAGCCCCGCCCCCTGCACGAAGTCGAAGTCCAGCTCCGTCTGGATCGAAGACGCTTTCTTTGGCCAAGCGATCCAGAGTCCCCCGTCGCGCTTTAAGTGCTTCATCGCAAGCTCGAGTCCCTTCTCCACGTCCTTCTTCACTAGACAGAAGACCAAACAACCGTCGATCTCGCCCTTCATCCCTACAGCCCGCGGCTCTGCGTCCGGCCGGTCGGCGATCTCAAATCCCTTCGGTGCGCCAAGCACCGCCCACCTGCTCCCCTCCTTCATCCCGAGCTTCTTCCAGAGCGGAGTCCCCGAGTATCCAGCCATCAGCAGATTATGCTGCCAACTTTGCTTCTAGCCGCGTGCCCACGTCTGGCCCCAAAAACGGGTGGCCTTGCGGTTTCGGCCTTGAACCTACGTGCCGCACGCCAACCCCTCTCCCGGCCCGCTGACCCCTTTCTGCGCGCTGTTGAATGTGGCCGGGGGAGGTCAGGAAGGGGGCCAATGCCAACACTAATCACGTCAGGCGACGAACGGCCGCGACAATGTCGTCCGGCTTTGGAATGCACTCCAACTCGAGGTTCCGCGTATAAGGCATCGGAACGTTTAACCCACCGACGCGACTGACTGGCGCGTCTAGTTCATCGAAGCACTC
This sequence comes from Fimbriimonadaceae bacterium, assembly GCA_025451715.1. GTDB lineage: Bacteria > Armatimonadota > Fimbriimonadia > Fimbriimonadales > Fimbriimonadaceae > JADFMN01. The sequence goes on from JANWJY010000083.1 coordinate 8,759, forward strand.
CTCACCCACCCTCGCCGCGATCTCTGCACCGAAACCGCCGCTCCGCCAATCCTCATAAACCACCACAGCACGGTGAGTCCGCGAAACTGACGCAGCAATCGTCGCCATGTCCAACGGCAAGAGCGAACGCACGTCAACGACCTCGGCGCTCACGCCCTCGGCGTCCAAAAGCTCTGCAGCGTGCAGGCACTCTTGCGTCATGCGCGAGTACGCGATCAAGGAAACGTCTTTGCCCGCGCGCAACACTTGAGCCTTCCCGAACTCCACCGTAAAGTCCGTCCCAACCGGGACGTCGCCCTTCACACCATAGAGCAC
>JANWJY010000084.1 GCA_025451715.1 Fimbriimonadaceae bacterium
CCTCCGGTGCGACGCGCGCGCAGTGCAGGATCTTCGACCAGAACCACTCGGACGAGTACGTCCCGCCACATTTATCCAGATAAGGGACGCCGGCCTCGCGTGCCTTTGCCGCGATCACAGTGTCGAGCCCGCCCGCGCGCTCGCCCGCCGGTACGGCGACATCGTAGAGCCTCGGTCTGAGAACGCCGAGCTTTGGGTGCAGGGCGTTTAGGAACTCAGCGGAAGGGAGCCCGCCCCAATCGGCGCTGTACATCGCCTTGTGCCCGGCCGCACAGATGCCGCGCGGAATGCTCTTTGCGCCCTCGACGCCGCAAAGCCACGCGGGGATGCAGTCCTGCGCCTCGACCCACGAGTGCGCCGCGTCGAACACCTCCGGTGCGACGCGCGCGCAGTGCAGGATCTTCGACCAGAACCACTCGGACGAGTACGTCCCGCCGCACTTGGCGAGGTACGGCTCGCCCCGCTCTGTCGCGAGCGACGTGATCTCCTCCGCCTCGGCGAACGACGTGTGGTCCTTCCACAGCCAAGCCATCGCGTTGAGGTCGTTTGCGAACTGTGGCTGGTAGACGAGCGGCACTCCACGCTCGTCTACCGGCATTGGAGTAGAGCCGGTGGTGTCGACCCCGATCCCGACAATACTGGCCGCATCAATTCCTTTCAGTGCGCCAGTGACGCACGAGAAGAACCCATCGACGTAGTCCTGCGGGTGCTGCCGTGCGAGGTGCGGGTCGCGCGGATCGAGGAACACGCCGTCCTCACCACGCTCGTACCCTGAGACAGAGGTCGCGACCTCCTCGCCCGTCTCGACCTCGACGACAAGCGCGCGCACGCTGTTCGTCCCATAGTCGAGACCGAGCGCGTACTTACTCATGTCGGTACGTGTTCCAACCCATGTACTTCGAGAACGCCTCGGCGACTGCCGGAGCGAACTGCGAAAGGTTGAACGCGACGTGGTGCTCGAAACCGTTGTCGCAGATGTAGTGGAGCAGTTTCTGGAGGTTCGGGACCTCTGCGACACCGAAACCGCCAAACGTGTTGAGTACGTCGTTGGTCAATCGGCCATTGCCGACATAGGCGTTGATGCGACCGTTGAGGTCGTCGGTCGACACGCGACAGAACGTGAACGGCGAGTCCTTCATCCGCCCGACGATCGTTCCGTAGGTGTTCTCCTTTCCAACCGTGCCTGCGATGATCTCTTGATAGTCCATCTTCTGTGAGGCGAACACGTCGTTCGGCAGATTTGAACAGTGGAACACGACGCACTTGTTGGGGTCTTCGCCGTAGTTGTTGTTCCAGTCGAGCAGCGCGGAGGGAGTGCCGCTCGCAAGCTGCATCGTGTACATCGACACAGCCCCCGCTATGTCGGTCTCGCACGCGCTGGACATCAGACTGTTCGACATCATGGACATGAGCGTGCACGGGACGACGCCGTAGAACTCCTCCATCGCGGTCCAGCACTGGATCGCAGTCGCGTCGAGCTGCGTTTCCTCGCACCACTTGTCGATCGCGCACCCGAGCCGCGCCATTTTGTCCAGGCTCTCCGGCGGGATGCCGTCGGTCTTCGTGTACTCCTTGATCTGCTCGAGCTTCATCTTCACGTTCGCGTCGGACGCCGTCATCTTGTTCGCCCAGCCCATCAGCTCGAAGAGGTCGAGCGTGTCGACACTAATGCCGCTCTGTTCGAGCAGCTTCTCGCTGTACCGAACGGTGTTGAACGCCGTCGGGCGCGCACCGATCGCTCCCAGACGCGCACGGCGCAGCCCGCGCACGACGCGGCACGTCGCGCCGAACTGGCGCAGGTCCGCGCGGAACTCCTGCGAATCAGGGTTCATCGTGTGGAGCGACGTGAGCGTGAACGGGATGCCGTACTGCTTGAGGTTGTTGCAGACCGACATCTTTCCGCAAAACGAGTCGCGGCGGTCCTTTATCGTCATGCGCTTCGACTCGTCGCCGAAGGCGTGGACCAATACGGGCACGTTCAGTCCGGCAAACCGCAGCGTGTTGGCCAGCGCTCGCTCGTCGCCGAAGTTGGGCAGCGTCACGAGCACGCCGTCGATCTCGGCCGAATGCGATTTGAAGAGCTCCGCGCAGTCACGCGCGTCCTGCAGCGATTCGACCGATCCGAACTGCCGAGCACTGTCCGGAAGGATGACCGTCGCAAATCCCTCCTCCTCAAGGACCTTGAGGATCGCCTTCCTGCCCGCCTCGCATAAGTGGGAAGGGAAGAACCCGCGGTTGCCTACGATCACGCCTAGGGTCGTCTTTCTCATTGACAGGTGCAATTTACTCGGTTGCATGGTTCGGGGGCTCGGGGGTTTGGAAGTTCGGAGGGATGAAACGACTGCCCTCCCGACCTCCGAACCTCCGAACCTCCGAACCGTCCCGTGCTATATTCAAGCCAAGCCCATGACCGCCCTGATCGCACTCGCAGCCATGACACAACAGGAGTTCAAGAAGCTCGAGCCGGTGCCGTTCACGAACGTGCACATCAGAGACCGGTTTTGGCAGCCCCGCCAAGAGACGAACCGGAAGGCGACCGTCGAGCACAGCCTGAAAATGCTCGAGGAGGCAGGCAACTTCCTTGTCTTCCAGCTCGCAAAGGAGAAGAAGCACGAGGGCTACAAGGGACTGCTTTTCACCGACTCGGACTTTTACAAGACCATGGAGGGGATCGCGTACACGCTCGCGACGCACCCCGACCCCGCGCTCGACAAGAAAATGGACGAGATGATCGCGCTCATTGCGAGCGTGCAAGAGCCGGACGGTTACGTGAACACCTGGTTCCAAGTGACGAGGCCGCAGGACAAGTGGAAGAACCTGCGCGACTGGCACGAGCTTTACTGCGCGGGGCACATGATCGAGGCTGCCGTCGCGCACCACCAAGCGACCGGCAAGACCAACTTCCTCACCGTCGCACTGAAGTTCGCGGATCTCATCAACAAGCGCTACGGCGGCGATGGAGACGGCTACTGCGGACACCCAGAGGTCGAGCTGGCACTGATCAAGCTATGGAAGGACACGGGCGACAGAAAGTGGTTCGCACTTTCGCAGAGGATGGTCGAGACGAGGGGCCAGCACTTCTTCGCGGCAGAGCACAACACGCCCGAGGACCGCTACGACGGCACCTACTGGCTCGACGACCTTCCGATCCGTGAGCACAACGACATCAAGGGCCACGCCGTGCGTGCTGCCTATCTCATGTCGGGCGCGGCGGACGTTGCACGCGAGACTGAAGACGCGGGGATCGTCAAGATGCTCGACCGGGTGTGGCGCAGTGCGACGGAGAGGCGCGTCTACATCACAGGCGGGATCGGGCCGAGCAACCACAACGAGGGCTTTACGGTCGACTACGACTTGCCGAACCTCACGGCATACCAGGAGACCTGCGCGAGCGTCGCTATGGCGCTCTGGGGGCACCGCATGGCCCTGCTCTACGGCGACGCGAAGTATATCGATGCAGTCGAGAAGGCGCTCTACAACGGCGTCATCAGCGGTGTCGCGCTCAATGGCCGCTCGTTCTTCTATGTCAACCCGCTCGCGAGCATGGGAAACCACGCGCGAACACCGTGGTTCCAGTGCGCGTGCTGTCCGCCGAACGTGCTGCGGACCATCGCATCGCTCGGGGGATACGCGTACGCGACCTCCTCAGAGGCTCTTTACGTCAACCTGTTCGTCGGTGGCGCAATGACCGCGAGCGTGGGTCGGCAGAAAGTGGCGATCGACGTCGTAACTGACTTTCCTTGGAGCAACAGCGTCGCGTACGACTTCAAGGCGCCGGCACAGTTCGAACTTCGGTTGCGGAACCCGGGCTGGGCGAGCGGCGCATCCATCACTGTCAACGGCGTCAAGGCGGACCCCAAGCTCGACAAGGGATACTTTGTCTTGCAGCGCAAATGGGCGACCGGCGACCGGCTCGAGATCGATTTCGAGATGCCAGTCATGCAGATGGAGGCGCACCCGAGCGTCGAGGACGACAAAGGGCTCGCCGTCATCCAGCGAGGTCCGCTCATCTATTGCGCCGAACAGGTCGACAACCAGACGCAGGTCGATGAGTTGGTCGTGCCGCGGGGCGCGAAAATGACGGCGACCTACGAACCAGGTGTGCTTGGCGGCGTCGTGACCGTCACGACGGAAGCCGAGAAGCGCGTCGTGAACGATTGGGACCGCAGGTTGTACCAACCGATCAAGCAGACCGAGAAGACCACCGCGAAGTTCGTTCCCTACGGCTTCTGGGCCAACCGCGGACGCGGAAAGATGGTCACTTGGACGCCGACTGCGCAGCCTCCTGCGCGCATCCTCACGCCGGCGGCTCGCGCAAAGGTGAGCATGAGCTTCGTCAGCGGCAACGCGCAGCCGTGGGGCATCAACGACGGCGTCGAACCGAAGTCGAGCGGCGAGCAGCCAAAGGCGCTCGCGCACTTCTGGCCCCACAAGGGCGGCGAGGAGTGGATCCAGTACAGCTGGGAAAAACCGACGGCCGTGACGGGCGTCGAGCTCTACTGGTTCGACGACACGGGCCGAGGCGAATGCCGACTGCCGCAATCGTGGAAGCTGCAAGCGCTAGTCGGCGACAAGTGGCAGGACGTCACGCTTGACAATGCACCGATCGCAATGGACAAGTGGAGCACGGTCTCGTTCGCTAAGACGACGACGACGACCGCTCTACGCCTTGTCGTCCGACAGCGCGACGGATGGGCGAGTGGAGTCCACGAGTGGAAGGTCACGGTCGCACCGGACGAGTAAGCAATGGCCCTTCTCGAGATGGCCGGGGTCTCTAAAGCGTTCCCCGGTGTGCTCGCGCTAGACAGTGTCTCGTTCTCTGTCGACCGAGGCGAGATCCGTGCGCTGATGGGTGAGAACGGGGCAGGGAAGTCCACGCTGATCAAAGTCTTGACCGGTGTCTACGCCTCCGGTTCGGGAACGGTCTTGCTTGATGGCGTATCCATCGCTCCTCGTTCGCCGGCCCACGCGCAGGAGCTGGGCGTCAGCACGGTCTATCAAGAGGTGAACCTCGTGCCCAACCTCTCGGTCGCCGAAAATGTTTGCCTTGGTTATGAGCCGCGCACCTTCGGAAAGATCAACTGGCGCAAGGTCAACGAGCGAGCTCGGCGCGCGATGTCGCGATTGAACATCGACATCGACGTCACGCGCTCGTTGACCGACTTTTCGACCGCTGTGCAGCAACTTGTCGCGATAGCGCGCGCTGTCGACCGAGAAGCTAAAGTGTTGGTGCTCGACGAGCCGACGTCGAGCCTAGATAAGATCGAAGTGGAGCGGCTGTTCACGCTTATGAGAAAGCTGAGGGGCGATGGGATGGCGATCGTGTTCGTCACGCACTTCCTCGAACAGGTGTACTCCGTCGCAGACAGCGTGACTGTGCTTCGCAACGGCGTGAAGGTCGGCGATTGGGCGGTCACGGAACTGCCTCGGCAGAAACTCGTGGCGCAGATGCTCGGTCGAGACCTCGACGAGGTCCCTCACGTCGACCACCGAGAGGCTATCGGCACAGATGTGCTGGTGACCGTTGAAAGCCTCGGCCGCAAGAACGCAATGGAACCGATCAGCTTCGACGTGCGACGAGGCGAGACTCTCGGGCTCTCCGGACTGCTCGGTTCAGGGCGCACTGAAACGATGAAGATGTTGTCCGGAGCGAATCCTGCGGATTCGGGTGTGATCTCAGTTTCAGGAATAGGCACTCGCGGTTCGCGGCTCCGACCCCGGTCACCTCGAGACTCGATCCGACTTGGCATCGGCCTCTGCCCCGAGGACCGAAAGTCCGAGGGCGTTTGCCCGGGCCTCTCGGTGTCGGAAAACCTGCTGCTCGTGCTGCAAGCAAGGCGAGGGTGGCTCAGAGTCATCCGTAAGAAGCAGGCAGACAAAATCGTCAGCGAACAAATAGAGCGGCTTCGGATCACGACTCCCGATACGCGCAGACCAATCGAAAACCTCAGCGGCGGAAACCAACAGAAGGTCTTGCTGTGTCGTTGGCTGGTCGCCGAGCCCACGCTATTACTGCTCGACGAGCCGACCCGCGGGATCGACGTCGGCAACAAGCTCGAGATCAGAAAGCTGATCACTGACCTAGCGAAGAAAGGGATGTCGTTCGTGTTCTCCTCCGCGGAGCTCGAAGAGGTCGTCAACACCTGCGACCGAGTCGTGGTGCTCCGTGACCGGCGAAAGGTCGGCGAACTCAAGGGCGCAGAGGTCACGGAGCAGAACGTGATGGCCCGCATCGCCGAGGGCGAAGCGTGAAGCTCCACCCGATCGCGTATCCGCTGATCGGCCTCGCGCTGATCCTTCTGTTCAACGCGTTCTTCACACCGGGCTTCTACGCCCTCGAGTTGCGCGACGGAAGGCTGTACGGTTCGCTCATCGACGTGCTCAACCGCGCCACGCCGGTGCTGCTGCTGAGCATCGGCATGACGCTCGTGATCGCAACGAAAGGCGTGGACCTCAGCGTCGGAGCTGTGATGGCGATCGCGGGGGCCGTCGCAGCGCTGCTCGTCACCGACAAGGTTTCGTTCCTCAGTGTCTCGCACAGCGTGCTCCTCGTCGTCCTAATCGCCCTTGTGGTCGCTACGTTTGCGGGGGTGTTCAACGGCGTGCTCGTCGGCAAGGTCGGCATCCAGCCGATCGTTGCGACGCTGATCCTCATGGTAGCGGGTCGCGGCGTGGCGCAGCTCCTTACTGGTGGGCAGAACGTCACCTTCAACAACCCTGCTCTTGAACGGCTGGGAACGGGAAGCGCATTCGGCCTCCCGATGCCGTTTGTTATCTTCATCGTCGTGTTCGTGCTGATCGCGGTCTTTGTCAGGAAGACAGCGCTCGGGCTCTTCATCGAGGCGACCGGATCCAACGCGGAGGCGGCGAGGTTGGCCGGCGTCGCTTCCGACAAAATGAAAGTCGCAGTGTACGCGGTCTCCGGGCTGGTGGCGGGGATCGCGGGCGTGATCGCATGCGCCGACATCAGGGCCGCCGACGCGAACAACGCAGGGCTCTACATGGAGCTCGACGCGATCCTCGCCGTCGCGGTCGGCGGGACGTCGCTGAGCGGCGGGCGGTTCTCACTTCTAGGCTCCGTCGTCGGTGCGGTGCTCATGCAGGCGCTCACGACGACGATCCTGACGCGCGGAGTTTCGCCGCACGCGACCCTGGTCGCGAAGGCACTCATCATCGTCGCCGTCATCCTTCTGCAGTCGCCTGAGTTCCGCGCGTCGTTTGCGAGGAGGAAGCATGACCCTGCGCGCGCCTAGGCTGCACCTGCCTGTGCTGGCGACCCTCGCCGTGCTGGTCGTGCTTTACGTCGCAGCGTCGATACGGTTCGAGAACTTTGCAACTCTCCGCGTTTTCATGAACTTCCTCGGCGACAACGCCTTCCTGGGCATTGTTGCGATTGGGATGACTTACGTGATCATCACGGGCGGCATCGACCTCAGTGTCGGTGCGGTCATAGGATGTACGACGATTTGCACTGCGGTGCTCATCCAGGGCCAGCAGTATCACCCAGTTGCCGCGTTCGCCGTCGTGATCGCGGCAGGCACCCTGCTCGGCGCGACGCAAGGCTGGCTGATCCAGAGGTTTAACTTGCAGCCGTTCCTCGTGACGCTCGCTGGGCTGTTCCTTTGCCGCGGGCTCGGGCTTTGGATCAGCTCCGAGTCGGTGCAGGCCAAGCACGCGACCTTCCAAACGTTAGAGAAGATCCGGATCCCGGTCAGCGATGGCGTGTGGCTCCCGTTTACAGAGATCGTGTTCATCACAGTGCTGCTCGTAGGAGCATACGTGCTTCGCCACACCCGCTTCGGGCGCACAGTGTATGCGATCGGCGGCGACGAACAGAGCGCACACCTGATGGGCCTACCCGTTGCGCGCACGAAAATCGGCGTGTACGCGCTCTCAGGCTTCTGCGCTTCGCTCGGCGGCGTTGTACTTGTGATGTACACCTCGGCGGGCAACGCGATTAACGGCACGGGGCTGGAGCTCGACGCGATCGCCGCGGTCGTGATCGGCGGCACGCTGCTCACGGGCGGCTACGGCTCGGTGTTCGGCACATTTTTCGGGCTCCTCATCTTCGCCGTCATGCAGAGCGCGATAACCTTCGAGGGAACGCTGAGCTCCTGGTGGGCCAAGATCGTCACTGGTGTGCTACTTCTCGCGTTTATCCTCATGCAGCGGATGTTGCAGAGATCGCGATAGTCGCCGTGGCTTTCATCGATGGCGTAAGGGTACATTGCCCGCAGTGCACGCACTCAGTGAGCTAGGTTCGTGCCAACGGGAAGAAGCGAGATGAACTGGAAGGAAAAGAGGATCGTCGACGCCTTCCACAGTCTCTACTATTTCGGGCCCAAGGGCGAAGGGCACATCTATCAGCGCACCTCCTGGATGAACGTGCCTACTGAGAAGTGCCCCCTCGACCTTTGGATTTATCAAGAGATACTCAACG
>JANWJY010000085.1 GCA_025451715.1 Fimbriimonadaceae bacterium
ACGCGCATCTCGTGCTGCTTCGCCTCGTCGCGGGAGAACACCGTGATGCGCGAGGGCATGCCGATCTCGCCGGTCAGCATTCTGCGGACGACGGTCTTGCCGAGGCTGCCAGTGCCGCCGGTGACGAGGACGTGTTTGTCTTTGAGTATCATCAGTTTCTCCAGGATTCGTATGGGGTCGGGTCGGCCGCCATTCGCGCGACCATTGTCTTCCAGCTAGGGGCGACGTAACCTGTCGCCGACCGGAACGCCGCACCGTCGAGGGCGCGGTCGACGCGTACCGAGTTGTCCGCAACAATCTCAGTCCGCGCCTTGAAGTCTTCGTTGAGCATGTTGAGTAGCGAGTGCTTGTCGATCGTGTCCCCCGCGACCTGCCAAAGGCCGGTCAGTTCTCCATGCTCGAGCAAGACCCTTGCGATCACGTTCGCGAGCTCCTGTGTCGTCAGACCACTGAACCGCGCCTGAGTAAAGCCCCTGACGCTCCCTCCCTTCTGCGAGAGGAACCACTCGACGAGGCCGGTGCCGCAGACCAGCTCACGGCCGATGATCGACGTGCGCAGCGTTAACCCTGGCCCCTCGGTCACTTCGCCGAGCGCCTTGGTTCTGCCGTACAGGTCCTCGGCGGTCGTCGTGTCGTCCTCGGTGTAGTCGCCCTTCGTGCCGTCGAAGACGCAATCGGTGCTGACGTGCACGAGCCGCGCGTTGTTGTCGCGACAGAGCCCGTTCAGACGGTGAGGGAGCAGCGCATTGACGGTCAGCGATGCGACCGGGTCTCTCGCCAGCGCGTGCTGCTTCACGATGCCGATGCAGTTGACGACGGCGTCCGGCCTCACCAGATTGAAAGCACGCTCGATTGAAGAGAACTCGTTGGCGTCGACACGGGGCACGACGTGGTCGGGACAGTAGAAGCCGAACTTTTGGAGCCGCTCGGGGTTCGTCCGGACCGTCGCGAAGGCCTCGATCGGCGCTGGAAGGCACTGGACCAGCTTGTGACCCAGCATTCCTGTTCCTCCTAGAACGAGCACGCGCATCTTAGGTTCAAATCCCTGTATATTTATCGGTATCCAGGGCCCTCGACTTGACCCCTGCGCGGGGCCTAGTTTGGGCCTTTGGTGGTTTAAAAGCCATGGTCCTCATGCTGCGGCTTGGTTGTCGATCGCAGACTCGAACATTTGAAGGCTGGCTTGTGAGTCCGTGCTGGCAGCGGCGAGCCTGCAAATGTAGGCGCGGGCCGCCTCGGACATCGCTTCAAACTCCGCGGCGTCCATGTCGATGCACGACTGTATTCTCCGTTCCCATTCGGCAGAATCCTCGAGCGGCATGACCCATCCTGCACCCTCTTCGTCCAGGTCGCGCCAAGGCGTGCGGTCGCTCAAGAGCACCGGGCAGCCGGATGTGAGCGCCTCTGCGATCACATGACCGAAGTTCTCGCCCTGAGTCGGGAAAAGGAAGAAGTGGTGCTCGGAAAGTCGCGCGACGACCTCTGAGCACGGCACGGGACCAAGGTGCTCGCACCGGACGTTCGCAGGCAGCTCGCGAATCGCGGCCTCGCACATTGTCCAGTACGCCTTGTCTTCCGCGGGCCCATAGATCGTGAACCGAACGTCGCCCAAGACCTTCGCGAGCCGCTGGATCGCCCACTCCAGGTTCTTGATCGGTGCGATCCGCGACAAGAAAACGAACCGCGCCTCTCCAGAGACCTTGTTCGCGCAGTTCGGAGTTTTGAGCGCTCCCACCGGATCTAGAATGTCGGGCGCCTTGATGAAGTAGGCTGGCTCGCCGTCGACGACTGCGCGCGTATCGGCCAGTTCGTGGATCGAAGAGACCTGCCATGTGACGCCACGATGAAGCCCCAGGCGGGTCGAAACCCAGAGATACAGCGATTTCTTGAACCGCTTGATGCCGAGCGCGCCCGATGAGAACTCGCCGCGCGGTGCGACAAGCACGGCGATGCCGCCCAACTGGCCGAGCAAGCGCGCAAACAGCACTGAGCGCGAAAACCGTGAGAAGTAGCTGTTCAGATAGATGACGTCGGGCCCGACTTCTCGTACTGCCCTGACAATCCAGCGGAACCCGAGCCGATCTGGGCGGGAGTATCGGCACCTTACGCCGTCCCTCTCGATCCACTCGCTTGTCCTGACATCGGGATACGGCGCGTCGTCACCGAGGTCTCTGTCGCGAGTGAACACAAAGAACTCGACGTCCTCTGCGAGCAACTTGATGAGGCGACTGACAGAATGGGCGGGGCCGCCGCCCTTATACCCCGGCAGGTAGTAGTCGACGAAAGCGAGTACGCGCAGCTTCTTCATTTCAGGCAGCCACCTCTCCCTCGAAGACACAGGTGCGCAAATACCGCTCGATCTTCCTCACTTGCGCCTCCCAAGTCTTGTTGCGCAGCACGTGCTTCTGCGCGCTCATTCCAATGCTGAGCCGGTCTTCCGTTCTCATCCCCTTAATCTCGATGATCTTTGCAGCGAGCGTTTGCGACGTCTGCTCGTCTAGAAGAAACACGAACTCGCCAAACTCCGACTCGACGTGCCCCGTCTTCGTGCTCAGAAGCGGAACACCGGTCGCGAGGCACTCGACGACTTTAGATGGAAAGACATAGCGGTGTGTCTGAAAGGCAGTCGCGCGCAAGTTGACGAGCAGGTCGGCTGTCGCATACTCCTCCATGACCCGCTCAACAGGGACCAGGCCGAGAAAACTGATTCGAGAGTCGCGGTCTGCCGCCTCTTGCACAAGATGCGAGAGAGAGCCACCACCCATGACAGTGACGCGCACGTCGCTGTCACCGATCAGCTTCATCGCATCGAGCAACAGCTTCACGCCATTGAGCTCTGTGAGCTGGCCGGCGAAAACAATGTGAAACCCTGGTGGGCTGTGTGTCTGCGAGCCGAACGAAGCGACGAAGCTCTCCTTCACGCCGCCTTCGATCAAGAGATAGTCGCTGGTCGGCGAGAAGTCCTCGATGATCGCCTTGTTGCACACGAGGAGCCCGTCCGCCCTCGGGATCGCGCGCCGCTGCGCGGCAAACTCGACGCGTCGCAGCCACGTGTCCTTCGTCACCTCGCCGGGAACGTAGATGTCGCCGATGAACGGCACAAACTTGATCCCGAGCAATCGGCAGACGGGCCCCACGAAGTACGCCGGCGGTGCATTCAGGTTGTAACTGACGAGAACTCGGTCACGACCGCGGTTCCGAATTCCCCACACGAACGTCGCCCACGCCGACGAGATTCCGAGCGTCACAATCTTGAGCGCACCAAAGTTTATGTGAGCGAGGGAGCGAACGCGGATCCCGTTCGGCAGCAGGTCGGACTTCGCAAAGCAAAACAGGCTGCGGTGCTTCGGGAACGAGGCGACCGGATAATAGCATCTGACTTCGGGAGTCGGGAGGTCCGACTCGACGAGCGCGTCGAGGAAGTTCGTCTGAAAGAGCACGCCCGCCGTGCTCGTCGCAGCGTTCCTGCCCCCGGGACAATCCGGTGCGAACGCGCCAAGAAACAGGATCGCGAGGTCCCTCATGCCGCTTGCGGCACCTCTTCCCTCGCGGGCGAAGATGTACGAACTCGTCCCACCAGCCAAACCACCATCCAAGCGTAAAACGCGACCACGCCTTCGCCGTCCTGCAGCATCCGGTTTGTCGCAGGCAAGTAGAAGAGCAACGTCGCCAGCAGCGTAAATACGACCAACGCGTACACGTTGCGGCCGCCGAGCAGGTCGAGCCAGGCGGTCGCGAACAGCCGACCGAGCACGAACATCAGCAGGACCGTGCCGAGAAAACCGATGTCGTTCGCATAGTACGGGTACGCGGTGCACCACTGCACAGGGTAACGGAACCCGTCCTTCTCCGAGATCTGCATCGGCAGAGAGCGCTCGATGAACCCCTCGTCGCTCGACAGTCGCTCCCAGTTGCGCGTGAGGAACATGCTGTGCCCCATTCCGTACATCGGTCGGAACTCGCGGTTCTGTGCGAGGCTCAGCCCGTAATAGCCGGTCGTAAAGTAGTGCAGCAGACCGAGCGCGCCGGGTCGCGCCTCGGGCGGAACCGAACTGAGGATCAAGTTGTCCGGGTCGGGCGCTGCGCGCGTTACAGGGTTGACGCCGTAGTCCGCGGCCTGTTGGCCGATCCGGCTCACATGCGAGACCATGAAGTACGCCGTGAACGCGGCGACCGCGACGAGGCAGGCGACAGCACCGGCTACCATCGACCGCCGGCTCCAGCGGGTAACGCCCGCCCAGTGCGAGCCGAGCGAAACGAGCGCGACGATGAACACGACCTCAGCGATGTCGCGCCTCTGGCCAGTCGAAATCGTAATCAGCACGACCGCAGCGGCGACGCCGATGATGCCGGCGCGCAGTGGCCACTCCCAGCGCGACCACCAGAACACACCGATCGGAATCAGTGCGACCAAGAGCGGGCTGGCGATGATGCGTACATAGGTCGCAAAGTTCGTCGCGCCGTCCATGTACGCGTGCGCCTCTTGGTACGCACGGCCCGGATCGAGCAGAGCACCGACGATGTTCGGCACCCAGTTTCCGGTGCGCGCATAGCTCGTCAAAGGGAGGAGAATGATCGTCGCAGCGATCGCCCACAGCAGCATGCGCCTGGGGTCCAATGTTGATCGCTGCGCCGCGGGTGTGCGGTGTGCTGCGCTCAAATACCCGATGAGGAGCACGACGTGGCACGCGATTACAAACCCGTAAAGCTGCATTGGGTCGCGCAGCGGCCAGTCCCACGGACCGTATGCGAACGCCGCGAGAGTGATCCAAAGGAACGCCTGCACAGCGATCATCGGCGCGAGCCGCTTGAACCAACTCAGCTCGTGGGTCACGCCTGCCCTCCCAGGAACTTGCGCCTGAAGGTGTGCAGGGCCGGGTCAGCCGCGATGAGGATCGCAAACGCGACCGCGCAGACGAGCGCACCGATCCCGATGACCAGCCCCCATCCGCCCCCGACTCCGAGAAATCCAATAACTGCCGCGCCGACGAACGGCAGCGCGCGCCAAACCCACGCTCCGTCGCGGCTCGCGCCGATCGACGCCTTGATCCTGCGCGTCGCCCACACGCCGGACGCGACCGCCGTAACGACTGCACCGACTGCGAGACCGACGATACCGAAGGTGTACGCGAGCCCGACCATCAGCGCCATGCGAACGCCGCACTCGGCGAGCAGCGCGATCGAAGCCGCAGCGTGGTGGCCCATCGAACGATAAAGGCTAATCTGAAAGTAAGACCACGAGCCTGCGATGGTGGCAAGGGCGAGGGCGAGCGTCAAAGCGAAGCCGCCATACATCTCACTGCCGACCCAATTGCTGATGAACGCGGGGTTCACCGCGACGTAAGCTGCGAGCAGAGAGGTCGATACAAGAAAAAACGTCGACTGCAACTCGCGGTACACCGAACGGACTCGCGGACGGTCGCCTTGAGAGTACAGGTGCGAGAACCCGGCGTAGCTCGAGTGCCCGATCATGTCGAGCACCATCCGCACGAGGTCTGCCGCCTTTTTCGTGACTCCGAGGACGAGCGCCGCCTCTGGACGGAACATCACCGCCGCGATCGTGACCATGCTGTTGTTCATAAGCGCGTAGCCAATTCCCGCAGCAAACATCGGCGGACAGTTCTTCGCGATGTCAGTGACCGCCTCGCGCGTCGGCCGCAGTGAGAGACGCACCCCGCGTTCCGCCCGAAAGGCGAAGAACAATAATCCGCCGAACAGCGTAAAGGACGAGCGCGCCAGAAGTCCGTACGCGATCGAAACTAGTCCAAAGCCGCCCAGTAGCATCCACGCAGTCAGCGCAAAACCCGCGACCGTGCCTGCGAGCGAAACACCCTGCACGAGCGACGTGTCCTGCAGCCCGCGCGCGAGACCGACAAACCCGTACGCGAGCAGCATGAGGCTCGTCGACAGGGCCCCTATACGCAATGACGAGACGAGCGAAGCGGCGTCCGAGCCCGAGACGCCCATGACCGGTGCGATGAACGGCGCGGAAACGAACACGACGAGCAACAAGAGCAAGGCGATCGCGAGCAGGGACAAGAGCGAAGTCGCAAAGTGAGAGCCGATCGCGCCCTTGTCCCCTTTTGCGTGGAGCGCGCCGACGCGCTGGATCAGCAAGTTGGGGATTCCGAAGTCGAACGCGAGGAGCCACACAAGGACCTCACCGGTCGCCAGCCACGCTCCGTAGAGTCCCGGCCCGACCTCGCGCAGGTACAGCGGCAACAGAACCAGCGATTGAGCGGCCGCAACGACCGTGCTCGCGGTCGAGCCTGCCATCGTCGCATAGGCTGATCGCCGCCGGTTCGTTCCCATCTACGCCGCCTCGTCGTACTCTCGCAACTTTGAAGCGTGGCCCTTCCGGCGCACTGGCCGCAGCCCGAGCGCCATCGCCACCACCGATCCGAGGAACAGCGACATCGCACAGTTGCGGAAGAAGCTCTTGTTCAGCGGCTTGTCCTCGACGTAGGGTTCGTCGAGAATCTCCCACTTGTTCGGGTCTCGCGTCTTCTGGATCGTCGCGAGCTGCAACTGACCCTGTAGCTGGTTGAGGATCGTCGTGTGCGTCGCGATGTCGCGCAAGAGCCGCGAGAGCTCTACCGACTCGGCCGGTGCGAGGTCAGCAAGCCGCCTGACCGCCTGGATCTGCGCATCTAGCGCGACCTTCTCGGCGATCAGGCCCGGGAGCCTTTGGCCGCCGATCGAGGACTGGTCGACGAGACCCTCTTGCGTGGCCCTCACTTGGTTCGCAAGCTCTGCCTCCATTTGCGTGCGCGTGATCGTGATCTGTTCGCGAAGCTTCTTGACTTCTGGCGACGTCTGCGCGTAGCTCAGCTCCTTGATCCGCAGTTCGTACTCGAGGTCAATGAGCGCCGTGCGCCACTTCTCTGCACCGGAAAAGGGAGTCGGCAGCGTCTTGCCGTCCTCCGCGATCTTTGTGCTCCAAGCCTGGATCTGTCCGATCTCGGATTCGACGCGTGCGTACTGCAGTTCGAGCTCGCGCTGCGCCGAGACCCACCGCGAGGGGCTCGCGACGAGCGTCGAGTCCTTGCCCGTGCCGGTCGGCGTCACGTTCGGCGCTGTCACGGCAGTCGATTGAAACTTGAGCAGCGCGGCCTCGTTCTCGTCGATCGTCTTTTTCTCATCGACGATCTGTTCGTTGATGACCTCGACGTCGTTCTGCGCTTGTGGCAGGTTCAAATCTTGGTTGATCAGGTCCATCGCCTGCAGGTGCAGCGCGACGACCTTCTTCGCAAGGTCGGGGTTCCTGCTGCTCGCGGAGACTGTGATCGTGTTCTCCATCGCCTGGTCGAGCACCTTGCTCATCTGCCGAACGTCGAGACGCGACAGTCCGGTGTCCTTCGCGACAAAGTCGATGGTGCGAGCGCTCTCGAGGATTCCAGCATATACGCGAACAGGCGTCGGTCCACCGAGCGCAGAAGTCAGCGCGGATGCATCGCCGCTCGCAAGTCCGAGCGCGCTCGGCTGACGGACGGGAAAAATGACCGTCGCCTTTGCCTCCCATACCGCCGGTGCGAACAGCGTGTACGCGATGCCTGCCGCAAGTGCGACACTTAGAACGGCTGCGACAACGCCACGACGCTCCCAGAGCGACGCGAACACCGGAGTCGTTTCTTGTGTGTTCTGTTGCATGCTAGTTACCGATCAAGCT
This sequence comes from Fimbriimonadaceae bacterium, assembly GCA_025451715.1. Classification (GTDB taxonomy): domain Bacteria; phylum Armatimonadota; class Fimbriimonadia; order Fimbriimonadales; family Fimbriimonadaceae; genus JADFMN01. Next base: position 7,670 of record JANWJY010000085.1, read on the forward strand.
GTTGAGCAGCATGCCTCCAGAGATCGCCTGGATCACGCCGGTGAGTGTAATGCCCTTCGGTTGGCCGAAGAGCAGATAGTCGCCGGGCAACACTTCGGGGTTGGCGCTGATATCGCCGCTCTTCAAATAGTCGTCGAGGTGCACCATCGTCACCTGCGTCTTGCCGTTCTCTTCCGGCCGCGCAATGTACACGCGCCGCATCGTGCCCTTGCCGTCGAGGCCGCCCGCCTTTGCGAGCGCGTCTGTTACGCGAAGCTTCTCGCCGTCATTGAACAGGAACTTCCCTGGCCTTGCGACCTGGCCGAGCACTGTGAACGCCCGCTCGTTGCGGTTGACGTACACGAGGTCGCCCGATTCCATCGCGAACTCGCCGCGCTTGGGATCGGTCGCATCGAGCTGGAACAGCTCGCCCTTTCGCATCACCATCAGCGATGACATCGTGCCCTCCGCGTTCGGGCCACCCGCCGCGGCGATCGCAGCAAGCAGTGTCTGGCTGCCGCGCAGGACGAATTCGCCCGGGCTAGCGACCTCGCCGAGCACAGTTACACGCCGGGCTTCGAGCGCCATCACTGAGACCGTGTCGCCCGGCTCGAGCAAGTACGGCGAGTAGTTCGCACCTGGCCGAAGCGGAAACTCCCTCGACTGTGGACCGCGGCGCACGCTGACGCGGACCTCGTCCGACTGCGTCGTGTCCCACTCGGAACCGTTGGTGCGGAACCCGCCTGCCGCGGCGATCGCCTTGTAAACGTCGCTGCCCGAAGGGAGCTTCAGTTCGCCCGGCGCCTGCACTTGGCCCAACACCCACACGCGTGAGAACGGCGCGGGAGACAGCGTCACGACGTCGTTCGGTTCAAGCGGTTGGTCACCCGCTCCAGCGAGAAGGCTCGATACGTTGACCGAAGCGATCTTCTGTCCCGAGCGATAGAGCTGCGCGTCGACGCGGTCGGCGTCTGTGCCCAGCTCGCTGCTCGAGAGGAGCTGCCTCAAAGTCATGTCCGGAGCGAGCGCGACCGGGCCCTTCCCTCCGCCAAGGCCGACGACGTACACGACCTCCGTCCGCAGGTCCTTGATCGTCACGTAAACATCGTCGGATGGGACGAACGGACGCATCGCACGCCGTAGCTCGCTTTGCGCCTCTTGAAGCGTCTTCCCTTCCAAAACCACACGAAAGCCCTTTCCGTACACGGCGCCGTCGGACTGCACGGTCATTTCGCCGCCATAGGGAGTGGTCACGGTGACGGTATCTCCTGGCTTAAGCCGTAGCGGCGGGCGGTCCGGGGACTGGCCGCCGATCATGAGCACGACCAGCAGGACCGAACCCAAACCTCGCAGCGTCAAGGAGGTTCTTCCGTTCATAACGTGATGCACCGTGTGAGATTGTCGGCAGAAAAGCCCCCGTCTGAATACCTGGGCCTAGGTTCAACCGAATTCCTGGTTTGAGGGCAGCGAATTCCCGTCTAAACGGGAAATCTGGATGTTTTCAGAAGGCCCGGCTCAGGTTCAAACGCGCCGTATAATGGCCCCGTGACCGTTCGCGCCCTCCTGGAGGCGAAGGCCCCCGTCTTCTCCTTCGAGTACTTCCCCCCTAAGACCGAACAGGGCGAAAAGAACCTTTTCGAGACCGTACGGTCGATGAAGGACCTCGACCCCGGGTTCGTGTCGATCACTTGCGGCGCCGGCGGAACGACCAGGCACAAGACCCTCGACTGGGCGGACCAGATCAAGAAGGACATCGGCATCGAGGTCGTGGTCCACATGACGTGCCTCGGGCGCACGCGCGACGAGCTGCGAAAAGAGATCTCGGACGCGCGGGACCGCGGGATCGAGAACGTTCTCGCGCTGCGTGGCGACCTGCCACAGCACGGTGCGGAGGTTGCGTACGGGGACGAGGTCTGCCGCTACGCGGTCGACCTGATCAAAGTGATCGACGATGAGTTCCCTGAGGCGTGCACCCTCGGTGCGTGCTATCCCGAAGGTCACATCGACGCCGAGAGCCGCGACCTCGACATGGAGCGGCTGAAGGAGAAGTGCGACGCAGGACTCGACGTGCTCGTGACGCAGCTCTTTTTCGACAACGACCACTATTACTCTTTCGTCGAGCGCGCCCGCAGAATGGGGATCGAGCAACCGGTGATCCCGGGCATCATGCCCGTCACCGACCTCTCGCAGGTCGCGCGGTTTACGAGCATGTGCGGCGCCTCGATCCCGCAATCGCTCATGGAGAAGCTGGTCGCCTGCGACGGCGACAAGGATGCAACCTTGAAGGTCGGAGTCGAGCACGCCGTGCGGCAGTGCGAAGGTCTGCTCTCAAAGGGAGCACCAGGAGTCCACTTTTACACCCTCAACAAGTCGCCAGCGACTCGCTTGGTCGTCGAAAGCATCCGGCGCTAGTGGCATCCTAGGCGCGGTTTCGACGTATCATCCCTTTAGGGGGCACAGAATCGGGTTTTCGCGATGGACTTGTTCGAAGTCGTTCTCCCAAGGCGCAGGCGCAGGCGATGGCTTTGGTACGCGCAGACCGCGTTCCACAAGGACGTCCACGTCACCTTTGACGGTGACCTGGACGTTTGGAGCCCGGTGATGAACTTCACCGCTCGGCAGACCTTCGTCGCCGGTTACCGCGACCCTGACGTGTTCGCGTGGCTCGATCGGTTCTTGCTGCCCGGAATGACCGTTTTCGACGTCGGTGCGAACGTCGGCGTCTATGGGATGTTCATGGCGCGTCGCGTCGTGCCAAGTGGAAGTTGTTACGCGTTCGAGCCGAACCCGGTCTTGCGTCCTTATCTTGAGGCGAACAAGAGGCAAAACTCGCTTCACAACCTTGACCTGAACTTCGTCGGTACCGGTGACCAGGAGTCGGAGGTGTGTTTTGTGCGAAACCGCCTCAACCTCGGCCAGAGCCACGTCGCGCCGGGCCCGAACGGCAGCGACCAGTCCGTTCATGTGCCGATCGTGCGTCTGGACGACTTCGTTGCGTCGCGCGGGATCGGTTGTGTCGACTTCGCGAAGATCGACGTCGAGGGTTTCGAGCTGCAGACGCTGCGTGGTTTTGAGGCGTCGCTGCGGCGGTTTTCTGACGTGGTCGTGCTGACTGAGATCGAGCCGCGGCACATGAAGCGGTACGGGTACACGCGCGACGCGCTCTTCGCGTTTATGAGGGGCCTCGGTTTCAGCGCCTATGCGCTCGAGGGATCGCGTTTCGTGCCGTTCGAGGATGCTGGCAACGCGAAGGACGCGATCTGGAGCCGCGCGCCGTTGGCCTAGAATTAAGGCAGTGCCAAAGATCTTCGTCAATCTCGATGGCTTCGCGCTAATGCGATCCACGTTGGATCCCAGAATGATCGAGAGTCTTATCGTGGCGGTCGAGGGCTTTGAGTCTGACAGTAGCCGTGCTGGCACACGTCGTTTGCTCGGACTACCTCAAGTGGCCGCGATCGCATGCGCGGGTCCGGTCTTTGATCTCGTGGCGTCGATTATCGGTGCAAACGCGTTCCCAGTAAGAGCAATCCTCTTCGACAAGCAGCCCGGCGTCAACTGGGACCTCGGATATCACCAAGACCGAGCCATCGCTATCAAGGAGAGGCGTGAGGTCGAAGGCTTTCACGGATGGTCTATCAAGGAAGGAGTGCCGCACGTACTCCCGCCGGCAAATGTGCTCGAGAACATGGTCAGCGCAAGGATCCACCTCGACGACTGCGGCCCGGACAACGGGCCGCTCCGCATCTCACCGGGGACGCACAAGCTGGGAATCATTGACAAGCACGACGTCCCAGCCGTCGCCAGGAAACACGGCGAGGTCGTTTGCACGGACATGGCTGGTAGCGTTTTGCTCATGCGGCCGCTACTGTTGCACGCTTCGAGCAAAGCGCTCGCACCTTCGCATCGCCGGGTCATCCACATCGAGTACTCGGCCCCCGCACTACCGGGCGGACTTGAGTGGTATGAGGCAGCTTTGCCTGGCACCCCTCCGGGGTGCTGAAACGTTGACCGCATAGCCAGGGGTGTCGCTTCGCTCAACCCCTGGCTACTTTCTTTGACCCCTATCGGGGTCACTTCATGGATGAGATCCAGTCGCCGTGCGCTTCGAAGAGGTCGTCGCAGAGGCACCTGACCTTGTCGAGCGGGAGGTCTTGCGAAGTGTGCGGGTCGAGCATCGCAGCCTGGTAGACGTGGTCTTTCTTTCTCGTCAGGCAGGCTTCCACGGTGAGCGACTGCACGTTTACGTTGGTCATGATCATCGCCGCGAGCTGCGGTGGGAGCGCGCCGACCTTGCGGGGCTGGATCCCATTTCGATCGACGTCGCAAGGGACCTCGACGCAACAGCCCTGCGGCAAGTTGTCGATCAGCCCTTGGTTGTCAACGTTGCCGTAGATCACACTCGGGTTTCCCGTCTCCATCGAGTGCACGATCGCGGAGCCGTATTCGACGCTCCGTTTGACTTCGATCGGTTCGTCGCCCTCCATCTTCGTGCGCATTTCTTCCCATTTCTGGATTTGAACCTCGCAGCGCCGAATGTACTCGTCGAGCGGGACGTTGAAGCGCTCGATCAGCTCCGGCGAATCGCGGCGGATGAAGTGCGGACAGTACTCGCTGAAGTGCTCGCTCGACTCGGTGACAAAGTAGCCGAGCCACTTGAGCATTTCGTAGCGTACGCGGTTCGTGTCCGGCACCCTGTTCTCGTTAATGACCTTGTGGATCAGCGGGTAGAGGTCTTCGCCGTTGCGCTCAAAGCGCAGGTAGAAGGCCATGTGGTTGATCCCTGCGCAGAGGTAGTCGATCTCTTCTTTCGGTATCCCTATGTCGCGGGCAAGCTCGCCGGCGGTACCCTGCACGCTGTGGCAGAGGCCGACGTTCTCTATTCCCGTTTCTCGGTTCAGCGCCCAGCAGAGCATCGCCATCGGGTTGGTGTAGTTGATCATCAGCGCATTTGGACACAGCTCCTCCATGTCTTTCGCGATGTCGAGCAGTACGGGGACCGTGCGCAGCGCGCGGAAGATGCCGCCGATACCGAGCGTGTCGGCGATCGTTTGCCGTAGCCCGTACTTTTTCGGGACCTCGAAGTCGATGACGGTGCCAGGCTTGTAGCCCGCGACCTGCACCATGATGATCACGTAGTCGGCGTTCTTGAGCGCCTCGCGGCGGTCGGTGTGTGCGGTGATCTTCGCCTTTTCTGCTTTTAGGGTCGCCTTGATCTTTTGGCCGACGATCTCGCTGGTCTTGAGGCGCTCGGGGTCGATGTCCATGAGCGCGATGTGGCTGTCGCTCAGCTCGGGGTAGCTGAGGATGTCGCCCATGAGGTTCTTGGCGAACACCGTGCTCCCGGCGCCTATCATCGCGATATTCGGCATGGGAGGAATTATGGTCGCAGGTTCAAAAAGGGCGGGTATTCCCATTTTAAGAGGGGAATTTGAACCTGCGGAGGGTGGCGGAAAATGGGATCTGCTTCCGACGCGGTGCCGCAGGAGCGGCACCCTGCCCTATCCATCGTTCATCATTGATCATTCTGGAACCGACACCGCCTTCACCAGCCGAGCTCGCGCCGGCGCTTTCCAAGCACTCGTTGCGTGGCGATGTGCGGTATGTGGGCGGCGGGTTTGTGAACTTCGTGTACGCGGTCGGCGACGATTTGATCCTACGCGTGAACCGACCGGACCGCGACACTGAGGACGCGTACACCGAGGCGGTGGCCGTGCCCGTTGTTCGTGCTGCGGGCATCAAAGCGCCGGAGCTGGTGGTGTTCGACGATTCGCGCGATGCTGTTGATTCTGTCTTCACCGTGTATGCGCGTGCTGCGGGCGACGCGTTGGGAACGGTGCGCGTCGAGCAGAGCGAGCTTCCTTCGCTGTATCACGAGCTTGGCCGCGAGATCGGTCGTCTGCACACTCGCGTGACGCACGTCGAGGATCCGAACGGTTGGCTCGACTACGCGGAGTACCACGATCCGCGCGGCGTCATCGAGACTGCGTTTTCTGCGGGGCGCATTGATCGCGTGAGCAGCGATTGGCTGATCAAGTGGACGGATGCTATCGCACCGCGTCTGAACTTTGATGTTCCGAGGGTGTTCGTTCACAACGACCTGCACGCGGGGAACACGATGGTGCTTCAGTCACCTTTACGTTTGTCGTCTGTGATCGACTGGGGCGACGCCGCGTGGTTCGATCCGATGGTCGACTTCGAGACGATGCCTGTGTGGTGCGTGCCGTGGGCGCTTTCCGGTTATCGCACCGAGGGCGGTGTGGTGGACGAGACTTTCATTGGTCGATTGTTGTGGCACAACGTGGGAACGGTGCTCGAGTGGTCGGACGACGAGTTCGTCGGCATGCCGGACCCGTGGATCCCTCGGACGTCCTCGCTGTGGGTCAACCTCGCGCGGCTGTTGCGTATGGATCTTTCTGACGAGTGGCAGGCGTGGCTGCCGGACGCTCCGGTGTGAGAGGGGGCGTGGGTTTAGGGTTTAGGGGGCTGCGCCCTCTTTCTTCCTTGTAGAAGCACTATACCTGTTGGTAGCGGTTTTGTCAAGGGTTTTGGGTGTGTGGTCCTACTGGCTAAGTTCAAAAGAGGGCGTTTTGTCGATAGGACCTTTTTGGTCGATTGGGCTGGGGTCTGCGATGGACGCTCGTCCAGCCCTGTCGTGGCCGGCTCTGTCCCACGCGTAATGGACGGGTTCTTTTCGGGCCGCAGCGGGTCAGAGACCCGCAGTGAGGAGCGGGCCGGAGGCCCGCGCTCCGAAGTTACTTCACTTGCGAAGCGAGTGTTTCACGGGCTTTGGTGATTGCGGCGTCGATTTGGGACGGGTCTTTGCCGCCGGCGGTGGCGAAGTCGGGGCGGCCGCCGCCGCCGCCGCCTGCGGCCTTGGCGACTTCTCCGACGAGCTTGCCTGCGTGCGCGCCCTTCTTCATCGCGCCGTCGCCGACTTTGCAGACGAAGGTAAGTTTTCCGTCGGCGGTGAGGACCACGAGTGCGACGCGGTTGGGCTGGTTGTTGACGAGGCGGTCGGCAACACGTTGAGCGTCTGCCATGTCGACATCCTGAAGATGTTCGGTCACAAGCTCGATATCACCTATTGGCTCATGATGAGTCTTGGTTGCGGGAATAGCCATGCGCTCGCGCTTGCGCTTTTCTTCCTTGAGCGCGTCGAGGGTCTTCTCGATCGCCTTGGTGAGGTCGTGCGGAGTTGTTCGCAGGAGCGTCGCCGCCTCTTCGAGCTGTGCGCGCTGTCTGTTCACCCATTCGTACGCGCCGAGGCCGGTGACGGCCTCGATTCGGCGCACGCCGCTGGCGGCTGACGCCTCACTTGTGATCTTGAACAGTCCGATCTCGCCGGTGTTCTTCACATGGATCCCGCCGCAGAGCTCACGGGAGAAGCTCGGCTCGCTAGGTTTCATGCCGCCGACCTGCACGACGCGCACGCGGTCGGCGTACTTTTCTCCGAAGAGCGCCATCGCGCCCATCTGTCTTGCGTCTGCGAGCGCGACGTCTTCGTAGATGTGGACCGGTTGCGCTTCAAGGACCCTCTCGTTCACGGTCCGCTCGACCTTGTCGAGCTCTTGTCGCGTCATCGCCTGGCCGTGCGTGAAATCGAACCGCAGATAATCCGGCGAGACGAGCGAGCCAGCCTGGGTGACGTGCTTTCCAAGGATCTCTCGGAGTGCGGCGTGGAGCAGGTGCGTGGCGGTGTGGTTGCGCGTGATGTGCCTACGCCTGTCTTCGTCGACCTGTGCGTCGACCTTCGCGCCGTCCTCGATCTTGCCTTCGACGACGTGAACGAAAACGCCGCCCTTCTTGTGCACGTCCAGCACTCGGTGCGACGCGCCGTTCTTGATTAGCACTCCCGTGTCGGCGACCTGTCCACCGCTTTCGGCGTAGAACGGAGTCGAGTCGAGCGCGACGGCCGCGCGGCCTTCGCCGACGTCGCGCGATGCGAGCACTGTGGCAGAGGCCTTCGCGGACTCGTATCCGACGAACTGAGTCGGCACGTCGGTGAGCGAGCCCTCGACGTTCGCGTACACATCCTCCATCGCGGAGCCGCTGCGCGATCGCTCCTGCGCTTCCGACATTGCGGAGAGGTAGCCCTCATAGTCGAGCTTGAAGCCTGCCTCCTCGGCGATCTCCTTCGTGACTTCGTATGGAAACCCAAAGGTGTCGTACAGTCGGAACGCTGTCGCGCCTCGCAGGGTCATGCCCTTCTTCATTTTCGCCAGCTCATCGGCAAGCATTTGGGTGCCCGACTCGAGCGTGCGACGGAACTGTTCCTCCTCGTTGCGCAGCGTCTCCTTGATCACGTCGCGGCGCTCATGGAGCTCGAAGTAGTGATCGCCGAGCGCCTGTACGACGCCGTCGTACGCCGTGTGGAGGAACGGTTCGTCGAAGCCCAGAGTGCGAACGCCCTTCAGGACCGCGCGTCTTATCAGCCTTCGCAATACATAGCCGCGGCCCGAGTTCGCGGGGAGCACGCCGTCGGCAATGCAGAAGGACGCTGATCGCAGGTGGTCTGAGACGATTCGGATGGCGACGTCGGTCTTTTCGTCTTGGCCGTAACGCACACCCCCTCCCTTGCCCTCCCCCAAGGGGGAGGGAATCGATTCGATCGCCTTGATGATGGGGACGAAGGCGTCGGTGTCGTAAACCGAGGAGAAGCCGCCGAGCACGGCGGTCGTGCGCTCGAGTCCCATGCCGGTGTCGACCGACTGGAACGGGAGCGGCGGCATGCCGGTCTTCTCGTAGCCTTTGTCCGGACGCGAGGGGTCGCGTAGCGCGCCCTGCCACTCGTACTGGATGAACACATCGTTCCAGATCTCGAGCCAGTGGCCGAGCGCGTCGTCGCGGATGTAGTCCTTGACCTTGTACTTTCCGCTAGGCGGCGGCGTGGAAGCTGCCCAGTAGAACATCTCGCTGTTCGGCCCGCACGGCCCGGGCGGTCCGCCGGAGAACGCGCCAGCGGGCCAGTAGTTGGTGGCCTCGCCAAGTCTAAAGATGCGCGTGTGCGGGTCGATGCCCGCCTTTTCGATGTGGCCAGCCCATTGGTTCCATGCCTCGTCGTCCTCGGCGAAGACGGTGAATGAGAGCCTATGCGGATCGAGCGCTAGCCATTCAGACGAGGTGAGGAACTCCCACGAGTAGTCGATCGCGTCCTTCTTGAAATAGTCGCCGAATGAGAAGTTGCCGAGCATCTCGAAGAAGGTGAGGTGGCTGAGGTTTCCGACGCTCTCGATGTCGCCGGTCCGCAGGCACTTCTGCGCGGTGATCAGCCTCTTGCTCGGTGGTGTTGCGACGCCGCGGAAGTATGGCTTGAACTGCACCATGCCCGCGCCGTTGAAGAGGAGGGACTCGTCGAGTCGGCCGGTGACGTCGTAGGGCACGAGCGACCCGGACGGGTGCTCGCTGTGGCCCTTCGACTTGAAGAACGCGATGTACTTCTGGCGCAGTTCTCGGACGTTCATGGAACGGCGAGAGGGTACCCGCGCTCAGTTATTTCCTGATGAACTCCCGCCAACTCTCGACCATGCCGCCTTGGCCCCAGAATGCGCTGACCAACCTCTCGTCGTTGCAAGGAATCCTTCTTACCACACGACCTAGGCCGGTGCGGGTGGATTCGTGTACGTAAAGGTAATCCCTGGTAAGGACGACGGCGAACGGGGCGTCGCGGTTGGCGACGACGTCGAGCGCGTTGTCGTGCGCAGCAATCACGGCGCGCCACTTGACTTCGCCCGTGTCGAGCGGCGGGTTCATCGTCGGCGGCTTGTCCGGTACTGTGAACTCGAGGCGTCTATCAGCCGATGTGAAGGCGCTCACGAACTGCCACTTCCCATCGACGCGCACAAAGCCCCAATCGAGTGCGTCGGGGGATTCGGGAAGTGCGCCAGCTTCAAAGCTAGCCTTCTTACGCGCCGCGTAAGCGGCGTCTAAAAAACGCGGCTTGTCGCTGTCGTTGAGGTCCTCTTTGAGCTGGACCAACTCTCCGAGCGCGGTCATCACCCGTTGGCAGTACCGCGTAAATGGAGGCTCACCAGGTCTCGAACGATCCATCGCCAGGCCGATGTAGATTTGCCCAACCCAACTTATTCGGTACTTACTGGACATGTCGTGCAGAGTGCCCGAAAAGACCAGTCCCATTTCATTGATGCTGAACGAGTGGACTCCGAGCTTGAGCGGCCTGATGATCTCGCCAGCGCGCTCAGTGCTCGTGTAACTGACGCCCTTTTGGGCGACGAGCACGGTCCTCACGCCACCCTTGCGGTCGCGGAGCCCTATGAGCACTCCAGCGTCGGACATTTGGGACGGTGACGCCATTGCAAAGGCTGTCGCGAGCAGAGCAATCATGGGCCTTTCCTGAGAGTCTGACGCCCCAGCGATGGCCAAAGGTACGATTCCGGGCACGCCGCCATGAACTACTACGACATCTGGGTCAACCTGAGGCCGGGGGTGAATGACATGGAGTTTGTGAGGGCCGTGCGGGCCTATCTGGACCACATTGTGGCGGGTGGTCACATGGCCCGCTACCGTATCAGGCGCCGGAAGTTCGGGTTCGGGCCGGAGGGACTAGGCGAGTTCAGCATCTCGCTCGAGTTCGAGAGCCTGGCCAAGCTCGATGCGGCCTTCTCGGAGATCGCGACTCGGACTGGGGTCGTGGAGGGCCTGCACCACGCCGTTTATAGCAGCGTCACTGACTTTAAGTCTGCGCTATATCGGGACTTCCCCGACGCGGTCCGTGAAGAGTGAAAGACCCCGACATCCTGATCGTTGGCGGCGGGACGGGGGGGTGCGCGGCGGCATTGACGGCGTGTTCGCTCGGTCTTCGCGTCGTGATGACGGAGCCGTGCGACTGGATCGGCGGGCAGTTCACGTCGCAGTGCGTGCCGCCGGACGAGAACCCTTGGATCGAGGAGATCGGGAGCTCGCTCACGTATAAGGAGTTCCGCGACGGCGTGCGTCGGCACTATCGCTCGCACGAGTCGCTTGTTCCT
>JANWJY010000086.1 GCA_025451715.1 Fimbriimonadaceae bacterium
CGCCAACGGCGCGACCTACCTCGAGGTCGCCGGCGGCCGCGCCGCTAAGCTCGAGTGGAGCGGCAAGGTCGAAGCGGCAGGCACGACCACAGCGACAGGCTGGGAGGGCGAGGTGCGCGTGCCGTGGGCGCTGCTCCCAATGCCCCCGAGCGGCGTGCGCGACATGAAGTTCGACTTCGACTGGTACGTGAGCGGGACGGGACGCGGTGTCACGACGCACACGAGCCAGGGCGACAAGACGCGCGTCCACACGTTCGCCGGCGTGCAGGTGCCCGTCATCAGCCGCAAGCGCAGCATCCTGCTCCTGCCGTTCGCGTACCTGGGCTACAACGACGAGACGCAGGAGCACATCGCCAACGCGGGTCTGGACTTCAAGTCTGCATTGACGTCGGAGATGAACCTGGTCGGCACGATCAACCCCGACTTTAGGAACATCGAGGGCGACATCCTCGACCTGGACTTCAGCAACTTCGAGCGGCTGGGCAACGAGACCCGCCCGTTCTTCCAAGAGGGCAACGACTACTACTTCTTCGGGATGGGGCGGCGGATCTTTGCCAGCCAGAGGATCCCGACGATTGACATGGGCGTAAACGTGTACGGAAACCTGGGCGGCAACACGCGGCTCGGTGTCCTGAGCACGATGGACTTTGGGCGCCAATCGACTGTGGCTGGCTCTTACACGTACAACCCGGACCAGTTCTGGGAGTACACGGCGGCGTTCTCGAGCCTGCAGCGGACGTCAGAGGACAACTTGGCGGGACGTCTCAACATCAGCCGCAATATTGGGAACTGGGACGCGTTCGTTGACGGCGCTTTCACTGACGACCAGGTCCTCGGCACAGGATCGGCGGTCGGAGCCGGCATGTTCTACAACGTGCCCGGGTGGGGCGGCCGGTTCTTCTACGACGACGTGACCGAGGACTTCTTCCCTCGGATCGGCTTCGCAGCCGAGACCGACTTCCGCGGGTTCAGTACCGGTGTCGACCGCGAGATCGAGTACGAGTCAGGTGCCATAACGTCTGCCGAGTTCGGCATCGAGGCGTTCGACTACACGCGCCGCGACGGTGCCCACTACCGCGAAGGTGTGGGGGCCGGGGGCGGCTTCGCCTTTCGCAACCTTATTGCGGTCGACTTTGGATTCGAGTACGAGCACTTCGAGGCCGACCACAACCGCACGTTCGGTACCAGCATCGAGTACCCGTACAACAACCCTTACCGTTCCCTCGAAGCGGGCATCGTCTTTGGCGAGATCGAGGGGACGACTTACCGGTCCATCGAGGCGGGCTTCCGATATCGACCCGTGCAAAGGCTACAGCTCGGTCTGAGCGCGCAGGCCGTCAAGCACGTCGAGGACGAGGAGCAGATCGTGTTCAACTTCAACTACCTGATGAACAAGTTCGAGTCGATCGGCGGGCGAGTGGTGTACAACGAGCACGAGTGGAACTGGTACGCCTCGTACCGCATGGGCGGCAACGCCGGAGCGGAGTTCTTCCTGATCGTCGGCGACCCCAACGCGTCGAGCTTCCAGAAGACGCTGGTGTTCAAGGTCAGCGTTCCGTTCACAATCGGGTGGTGAGGGTCTAGAGCCGTTTTGCGCTGGCTTATCGCGACCGCGCTGCTGGCCATTGGGCAGTCAGCCTTCGGTCAGTCCATTGAGGATTGGCTAGAGCAGTACAGGTTTGCGACAAAGAACGGTGACACGGAGTCCCGCAATCTGACCCTGAAGGCCATGCTCGACCACCGCGACCCGCGGATCAACCGCGTGTTCCTCGACGCGCTGTTCGACCCGCCTGTCTCGAACCAAGCGAAGTGGTGCCTCATCCGTGTGGGAGGAAGCGCGTTCCCCGAGGGTTGGAAGAAGATCGAATCGGACCCCGCCAAGTTTGCCTACTACGTGTTCTGGGTTTGGACGCAGTGCGGCCCGGGCGGCGCGAGAGAGGTCGTGAAGGGATTTGAGCACACTTCGGAAGGGGTGCTGCGAGAAACCGCACACCTGTTCACTGAGTTGCGGTACGGGTATGTGCAATTAGAGTGGCTCCCCATGCCTGACGTGGGGCGCGGTTTGCTGCGCGCAATGAATGCGGAGGACCCTGTGACGCGGCGATATGGAGTGAAGTCAATGATCTATCTGAAGCAGGAAGACCGCGACCGCGCTTTGCTCAAGGCCGGGCAGGACCCCGACGCGGGCGTGAGGGAGCAGTCGCTGGCCGTCATGTACCTCTTTTCTGATGAGCGCAAGTTCGGCATCATGGCCTCCGCTACTTCGGACGTCGACGCCAAGGTCCGGACGATGGCACTTAGGGCGCTCGGGCTCGAACCTTGGAGCTACCCACAGACGGCGTCCCTGCGCTCAGGGGCGATCATTAATTGCCTCAAGGACGTGGACCCCCAGGTCCGGCAAGTGGCGCTGAGCGCGCTTCTAGTTTGGGTGAGTCCGCGGGGCTTGTACGGCTATTCGACGAAGCCGCCGAGCGCGGAGCAGATGGCGGCGATAGACTCTGTACGCGCGCTTCTGCGCGAAAAGAAGGTCGCGGACACGGCCTATCTGCTTTTGCGCGACGCCGTCGCTTCGGCCACGGCGCTGACTTACCTCGCGTACGTCGCGGACGAGCGGGTGTTCCAGCGGTTGATCGTCGGGTGCGAATCGAAGACAAACGAAGTGTCTCGGAACTCGGTGGTGCTCATCGGCGCGTTCGGCGATCCCAGGGCCCTGCCCGTGCTGCGACGGATGGTCGAGCGGAACGTACACCGCTCCGAGGCGGAGGAATCGATCAAACAGATCGAGGCGCGCACCAGCGGCGGCTAGATCACCCGGCTCCGCACGTACGCCTCGCCCTTGTCGGGCCGGATCGGCTTGACCGTAGCGATCGACTCCGGCTCGAAGTCGAGCAGCTTGAGCCAGTCAGAGACGTCGTCGGACTTCGGGAAGATCTCGTTCTCGGCGTACTCCGCCTCGACGGCCTCGTGCATGTCGGCCTCGCTGATCCCGTGGTCGACCGTCGGATCGAGGATCGCGCGGCGGATCGCGATGTCCTTGGCCCGGTCCACGACGGACTTCAATAGAGCACCGCTCACGAGGTCCTTCCAGTGCAGCGTGTCGGAGTTGCCGTTCCTAAACGCGATCTTGAGGAACTCGGTCTTGGGCGAGGTCCGCCACAGGTGCGCCAGGGTGGACTCGACCAATGCGATACGAGCGCACTCGGGCTCGCCCTGCTCCTTGACCAAAGCGGGGTCGAACGGAAGGCGGTCGTGCAAATAGATCGAGAGCACGTCGCGTGCTGCCTCCTTGTTGGGCCGCTCGATCTTCACTTTGCGGTCGATCCGCTCGGGGCGCAGGATCGCTGGGTCGATGTAGTCGGGGCGGTTGCTGGTCAAGACCAGCACGACGTTTTCGAGCGTCACCAGCCCGTCGAGCTCTGCGCAGAACTGCGGCACGACCGTGTTGCTAATGTTGAGCCAGCGTCCCGTGGAGCGCATCCTGAGGACCGACTCGGCCTCGTCCATGAAGATCACGACCAGCCGTCCCTCCTTGGCCTTCTCGCGGGCTGTGGCGAAGATCTCTCGCACGATGCGCTCGGTCTCGCCGAGCCACATGTTCAGGATCTTCGGGCCCGAGATGTGCATGAAGTACTCCTTGACCTCATGGCCTGCCTCCTTGGAGTACTCCTTAGCTAAGTTGTAGGCGATCGCCTTGCCGATCAGCGTCTTGCCGCAGCCGGGAGGGCCGTAGAGTAGGATGCCCTTGATCGGTTTCTTGTCGAACTTCTTGTAGATCTCGGGGTGGAGCATCGGGAGCTCGATGGTCTCGCGGATGAGGTTGATCGCCTTCTCCTGCCCACCGACCGCGGACCAGGGGGTCTCTGGGACCTCTTCGACGAAGTAGTCGCGGGTCTCCTGTTTGGGGAAGTGCTCGATCGCGACGCGTCCGGTCTGGTCGAGACGGACCTCATCGCCTGCCCTGATCGGTCTGTCTCGCAAAGCAGTTGATACATCGACGACGCGGCCCTGCCCGCCCTGGATGTCGGCACCGACGCGTAGCCTTCCGTCCTCTAGCGTCTCACTGACCTTGATGACCGCGCCGGTCGGGCCGTCGGGGAGCGTGCCGATCACGGCGTATGCGTCGTTGAGCATGACCCTCGTGCCTTGCAAGAGCGACTCCCTCTCAATGTGGGGGTCGACGAGCGCGACGTACTCGGTGTCGCCGAGCGCGACGAGGCACTTCTCGCCGTCGATCTGGCGAAGGAAGACGGCAACCTTGTTGGCCGGCGCAGTGAGCTTTTGGTACGCCTCTTCGTAGGCGGCGAGCATCTTGTCGCGCTCCTCCTGGTCGGCCCGCTCGTGCTTGAGCTCGGCACGGAGTGCGGCAAGCAGGCTTTCAGCGCGCTGGTCTCCGTCGGGGAGCGCCTCCTGAAGCCTGTCGATCAGCTTCTGAATGCGTGCCTCGGTCTCGGGGCTCATGATTGAATTGTACGTTTTCTTTGGGCCAGTGGTTCGGGAGAATCAAGCCTCAGGACTCGGCCTCGTGTCATTGCAGCCCGTCCCAGGAGCGTCCTGAGGCATAGGCGCGCTCTCAGATACCGAGCGAGACGAAGGCGGAGGCGACGGCTTCGGCAACGGCGCGGTGGACGTCCCGGTTGACCGCAGCTGTGCCCGCCATGGCGTGGCGCCTGCCCTCGAGCTCGCAAGAGCCCACGATCGTGACGGTCTTGCTTCCGTCTGGCGCGGAGTCGAGCACGGTCGTGTTGATCGCGATCTTGACCCCGTCTCGGACGCGCTCGATCGCCCGCGCAGTCGCAACGGCCACGGTCAGCATGAGCGTCCGCCCGTCCGGCATGACCGCCGCGGTGCCGTCGGTGCCGTCGATGCGCAGCGTGACGGCGACCGGGCCGGAGGGATCGTCTTCGTCAAGTGAGACGAGACGGACGTCGAAGGTGGGGGCGGCGGGGGCTGGTTCGGAGGCTCGGAGGTCCGGAGGTTCGGAGGGGTCAGTGGGTTCGTCCGGTTCAGTTCGGGTCGGTTCCGGTTCAGAGGCTTGGAGGTTCGGGAGTTCGGTGGGTTCGGAGGAAGGAGGTGAGGAGAAGTCGGGTTCATCGGAGAGCCGGCCGTGTTCCAGCTTCTCCTGCTTCTTCCTCGTACAGTCCTGGCTCGCGAGGTTGATGAGATTGTCGAGCATAGAGGCGATGTGCGCGTGCTCGCGGGTCTTGGCGCGCATGCCTCCGGCATAGCCGACACTGACTGTGACCGGCTCTGGCACGTCGTCGACGTTGATCTCTATGTCCGAGATCTCGCCGAAGCGCTTTTCGGCCTCGTAGCGGTCGAGCTTTGTGCCGATGACGAACTCGTCGCCGCCGTACCTGACGAGGATGTCGTTGTACCGGTCGACGAACTCTCGCAGCCGCGTTGCAAAGCGCTTGAGGATGCGGTCGCCGACGATGTGCCCGTGCCGCTTGTTGTAGTTACCGAAGTCGTCGATGTCGACGAAGAGGAGCGTGATCTCGCTGCCTTGCTCGAGCTCCGCCATTCCCCAGTCGCGGAGGCGGTTGCTCCATGGCAGGCTGGTGAGCGGGTCCCACGACTGCCCGATCTCTCTTAGGAGCATGTTGGCCGTGAGGAGCCCGCGGAACTCTCCGTCGCGGTAGACGGCGGCGAAGTTGACGTCGTGCTCGATGAACTGCTTTGCGGCGTTGCGGACCGTGGTCTCGACGTCCAAGGTGAGAAGCACGGGCTGGACGATCGTCCCGACCTTTGCAAACTTGGGCATTAATTCGGCGCGCTCAAGCGAGACCATGCCGTCCAGCCCCGTGAAACCCACCACGGCGACAGCGTTGATCTTGTGTCCTTGCATCACGTGTATAGCCGTCGCTACCAAGTGATCGGGGTTGACCCATGCAGGGACGAGGTCCAACTCCTCCAGCGTGCGCATTTGCCCGTCGTAGATTGTGACGGCACGAAACTTGCCAGGGTGCTTGGCAATACTGCCAGGATCACCGGGGCGTGCTGTGAGGATTGCGGGGGGATTGATCAAAACCTAGCAAGAATCGGTGTCGAGGGATCTGACCACTCCGTCGTAGCACGCGAGCACGCACTTCGAGAGCGCCGGATCGGCGAGTTGTAGTTTGACTCCATTGGACATCGCATAAGCCTTTGTCGGGCTCACGCCGAGGAAAGTAGCCACGTCGTATTCGCTCAGCCCCATCTGCGAAATCAACATGTACGCGCACACTTGCTCGGACGAGACGCCCTCCACCGAGTGACACGCGAAGGTATTGCTGACGACATCCATGACGACGTCGCGCGGATCCCAACCGTTCTCTCCGTGGATGTAGGGCATCAGGACCCCGCACGCCTGGCAGACGTCGTCGCGACGGGACCACCCGTGGCGCATGAGCTTGAGCGTGTGCACAGCGCCCTGTATCGAGCGGCCGTTGCCGAACAGGTGTCGTGAGATGAGCGTGACGATCGGCTTCGAGAACTTGACGCCCTCGCTGTCTGCGATCTGTCGGACGATGTGGTCGCGCTCGGCCTTGGTCGGTTGCAGGATGGCCTGGTAGCCCCAGTCGCGCGAGTTTGGCAAGTATCGGGAGGCCTCTTGCCTCGAGACGGTGTCGGTGAAAGAGACCATCGTGTGCCTCCTTGCACGGATCCGCCGTTCGAGAAGGCGGCGCAGCTCCTGCTTCGTGCGCATGTTGGTCCACGCGTCTTGGACGTCGTCGAGCATGAGAGGCATCTGCTCGTCGGTGCGGTCGGGAAACGTCGCGTAGATGGTCGCGGCTATCGGTCGGTTGGTGGGCGTGCCACGAAGCTTCATGTACTGCGCTACGGCGTCGAGAAGGTGCGTCTTGCCCCATCCGGCGGCGCCGATGACGGCGACGAACGGAGTGATCCCTTCAGCGAAGCGCGTGCCCGCCTCGATCGCTCCGAGGTTGGATGGAATTGCAGCGAGGTCAGCGAATCCTTTCGTGCGTCGTTCTTCTGCCGCCTGTTCGACGCGCCCCAAGGACTCTATGGACTTTTGGATCATCTCGCTTTCCGTGCAACCTTACCAAGAAGCGCGGCGCCGCTCCCTGCAACACCGCGTACGACATTGTCCGCGCAAACGTGCTCGCACGTCAAGACCCCGGACGAATGGCGGAAGAGCGCTATGAGAGACGCAAAAGCGATGTGTGCAGACTCAAAACTGTAACGCCTTGCGCAAGTTTGAACGCGCGTTTAATTCTCGAGTTTTTTTCCACGCGCTTGTCCACAAATCTAGTGTTTGATCTTCGCCCAATAGGCGTCGAAATCAAACGTCGGACTGTGCTCTGTGTTGTGGCACGGCATGCACGATTCCTTTCCGACCTTTGCGAGTTTGTGCTTTGTGGGGTTCATCGCGTGAAGCTTTGAGGGGCCGTGGCACGACTCGCACCCGACGTCGGTGAGGTTCGGTGTGATCGCGCGCGACCTGAATCCGTTAACTGAGCGAAGTCCGACGACGTGGCAACCGGTGCAGTCGGGGTCGCGGTCGTGGCCCTCCTTCTCCAATGTCGCGAGAGCTTTGGAGTGCGCGCTTGCCTTCCAAACCCGCTGCTCAGCCGCGTGACACGGGGCGCACGCCGCGCTCCCGGCGAAGACGTCGGTCTCGCTCCGCGGAACCATCGAGAGCAAGTCTTCGCTCGTGACGCGCGCGAGATAGGCCGTGTAGACCTCCTGCGCCTGCTTGTCGTCGGCGTACTCGGGGCCGAGGTCGAAAAAGCGGTAAGCCGTGAACGCCTGGCCGTCCCACTCGATGCGTACGACGTACTTAGCGTGCTCGCCTGGCGTCACGATGAGCGTGTCGCCCACTCTTCGCGGCGCGTCGTAAGGAGAGCTTTTGACACTGCAGACGATGAGCCTCAGGCTGGGGTGCTTCTTGGCGATTGCCTCAGCGCTCTCCAGGTCGCCCCGCGTCATCAGAACAGGCACGAGCTTCGACTCCTTGGCTTCGTCGGTCAGCGCCCTGACCGACTCGTCGATAGGCTCGAGCTTGGAGCCCAGCGCAGCACCGATCTGCTCGATGCGCGGGTCGATCCCGCCGATCAGGAACGGGCCGGAGACCTTAAACTTCTTGACCGGGATCGCTCCGCCGCCTAAACCGGTTGCGACGAGCGCCTCGCCGGAGAGCCGGTCGAGCGACGCCGCCATCCCTGCACCGAGGCGGGCCTCTTCGAGGCCGTAGTTGATCGCGGCGACCTTCACGAGCTTCATAGTCTCGGCGATGGCCTCGGCCTTCATCTGGTCCTGCCGACCGCTGTCCTTGACGAACCCTCCCGTCTCGATGACTGTGGTCATGTTGGGGACCGAGAGCTGCTTGATCGCGGTGACGCGACGGCGAAGCCCGCCCGACATCGGTTTGACACACCCGCAGGGAGAGAGGTAGCCGTCGGTCGCGCCTGCGATGATCAGCACGTGGTGGTCGTGCCCGACCATGCCGCTGATCGTTGAGTACGAAAGCACGGCGAGCGCGACGATCCAGACGAGCGGCTTCACTTGACGGTCCCTTCGACGACGATCTCGATGACCTTCTGGTCCGGATCGTCCGTATAGACCTTGATCTTTCCGGAGAATCTGCCGAGAGGCGCCTTGCCCGTGAAGGTCGCGACGATCTTGTACTCAGTGTCCGGGTGGTAGGGCTCGACGCTCGCGGTGATGAACTCCGTGTCCGACTCGACCTTGAGGACCTTGTACGGCCGCCCTGGCCGCGTCAGAACGACGCTCCCGCGCGCTGGCTGCTGAGAGAGCGAACCGAAGTAGATGCTCAGGGGGACCGAAACAATGCCCTGCTGGACATAGGTGTTGTGATAGATCGTCTTGAACCACTTGCCGTCGTCGGTCTGCAGTTCGATCTGCATCGAGAGACGTCCAGGCGGGAGATTGGGAGCGACGAGCGTCCTGATGAGATAGCCCTTGCGCTTCTTCGGGCCCTCGCCGATCTCGGGGTAGTCGAGCATTCCCTCCCACATTTCCTCGTCGACCTCGACGACCGCCGAAACGCCGGAGACGGTGGCCTTCTTGATCTTGAAGCTCTTGCTCTCGTCCAGCACGAGCACAGTCTCGAACTTGCCGCCGCTCTTGTCGACGATCAGGGTCCCCTCCTGCGTCAGGTTCACAAACCTGTAAGCCGGCCGCACAATCGTCTCGAGCGGGATCCGCTTGATCGGATAGTAGGGGTCGTTGGAGTAGATGAAGAGAGCCTTGTTGAGCTTGCCCGTGAACTCGAGAGTGTTGATCGCGATGGAAATGACATTGGTCTCGCCGGGGGCGAGCTGCTGCTTGTAGGCGCCGACGATGAAACAGCCACAGTCCGGCACCAGCCGATAGTCGAGCGTTCCCTTGCCTTGGTTCGTGACCTGCAGGCTGATCGACATCTCCTCCGCCTGGCCGACGGGGGCAGGGGTGAACTTGACAGGATCGACGACGATCTGCGGGGCGGCGATACCGGGGTTCTTCTTAGCCGCGACGTCCTTCCGGATCTGGTCGGAGATCGCAATGTTCTTGAGTGCGAGGCGCGCGTCGCCCATAGATAGGGCATTGTCCGAAGCGTAGTTCTCCTCAGTACGGAACATGAGGTTCCCAGGGCGGACCTGTCTTGCGAGCCCGAGATACGTGCCGATCGCGAAGATGGTCTCGTTCCTGATCTCGTTCTTGTCGATCGGGCGCAGCTGCACTCCCCGCTTGAGGGCCCACACGGCCTCGATGACCGGGTCGCTGTCGTCGGGAGAGGTCATGTACACAGCGCCTGCTGGGCCAACGGTGTCCGTGTTGGCCGGCAGGGTTGGAACGAAGCCGATCTTGATCTTGCCCTTCGGTACCGTCTTGATGTCGAGCGTGGGCACCCCGACCTTCCAGACCTTGAACGCGATATCGCGCGTCTCCGCGAAGAAGAGCCTTTGGTTCTCGGTGAGGCCCTTCTCGTCCCACTCGATGGTGACTTCGAGGGTAGGGAGCCTGTTCGCGAGCCGCATTGCCTCAGCCCAGTTACCAAGCTCGACCTCTGCCTGGACCGCGTAAACCATCGACTGGAACTCGTGCGAAG
>JANWJY010000087.1 GCA_025451715.1 Fimbriimonadaceae bacterium
AATGATGAAGGATGAATGCGCCTCACCCCTAACCCCTCTCCCCGAGAGGGGAGAGGGGAACAAAACAACACGGCCCCGACGGGGTCGGGGCCGTGCCTGTGATACCAGGGAGAGCAGGGTCCATCGCAGAACCCGACTCAAAGGAGTCGGGTGCTAAAACCCGGCACCTCCCTGGGAATTACTGTGATCACTCATAAATCGGCCACCTCCTGTCGCTTGGATTTTGCCTCGGTTTTTTGCCGCGGCAATGCTAGAGACGTTACCCGGGGGCGGTTCGTTCCTTCAAGGTTTGGAGGACTCATTCAACCGTTGGATCCCCAGGTCCTTGTCCTTCTTGGCCTGATCGATCGACATTCCGAGCAGGGTCATGACCTGGGTGTCGCCGACCGCGACGGTCAAGGTCTTCTTTCCGGCGGCGTCGACCGCGGTGTTCACCATCAGCCGCCGACCGGGCTTGTGCCAGAACCAGTATCCGATGCGGCTGCCCGGGAGGCTGTCCGTTGGGGCCCCGTAAAGCTCGGTGTTCTGGCTGACGACGGCCTCGACGACCTCGTCGGTGACGTCTTCCTTGGTGTACATCGCGTGGACCACGGCGTCAGACTTGAGCATCGAGACGGTGTCGGTCTGTTCGAACGTGATGCAGCCGAAGGCGAAGCCACCGGCCTCCCAACCGAAGGCGCCGAAGTACTTCTCCTCGAACTGAGCAGGGAGGGAGCTGAACTCAGTCGCCTTGTCTGGCGGCTGGAAGGCCTCGAAGGCGGCGTTCCTGCCGACCCCGAGGTACATCGTGCTCTCGCCGTAGGTGAGGGCGAAGTCGTCTTCCGGGTCTGTCTTCTTTTGGAACGCGATGCTCTCGACCTTGACGATCTCGCTCGGGTCGCCCTGCGTCGAGACGCTGACCTCGCCGGGCGTTGCGCACCCGGCCGTGAGGGCGAGGAGCCAGATCGTGCTAGCCTTCGACTTTGAGGATCTTGTACTTCTGTGTGCCAGCGGGTGCCTCATATTCGAACTCGTCCCCGACCTCCTTGCCGATCAGCGCTGAACCGAGCGGCGAAGTGATCGAGATCATGTCCATTGTCGGGTCGGCCTCAAACTCGCCGACGAGCTTCATCTTGAGCTCGTCGTTCCACGTGAGATCCTGGACTGTGACCGTTGAGCCGAGGTGCGCGATGTGGGTGGAGTGGCTGGGCCGTTCGACGATCTGCGCGACCTGCATGACCTTTTCGAGGTCCGCGATGCGTCCCTCAAGGCGCTTTTGGTTGAGCTTCGCCTCGTGGTACATTGCGTTCTCCTTGAGGTCGCCGTGGGCCCTTGCCTCTCTGATGTTGTCAGCCACCTTTTGACGCTCGACCACCTTGAGGTGCTCGAGCTCTGCCTTGAGTTTTTCAAACCCCTCTTTGGTCAAGAGGACGTCGGCTGACATGGGGGCTAGTTTAGCATCGGTGTGGTCGCCCGGTCTGCCGCTGGACTTGCTAGATTGTGCGATTGAGTTGGTTGGAGCGTCCAGACCGGGGCACCCGGAAGGGTCAGGGAGTGCGTGAAGGTACAACCCGGCTCGTGTCGCGAGTCTGTGTGGTCGTGGTGAGCTACAACACGCTGGAGCCGTTGCGGCGGTGCCTGGCGAGCTTGGAGGAGGCGGACGAGGTCGTAGTGGTCGACAACGCGAGCGCCGACGGGTCGGCGGAGATGGTTGCGTCAGAGTTCCCGTCGGTCGTGTTGGTGCGCAACTCTGAGAATCGGGGGTTTGGGGCGGCGTGCAACCAGGGGATGGACGCCGGGACTGGGGAACTGGTGCTGTTCCTCAACAGCGACGCGGTCGCTTTACCAGGTGCAGTCTCCGGGCTTGTGCGGGTGATGGATTCCTCGCCCGGTGTCGTCGCCTGCGGCGGTCGTTTGGAGTTCCCCGACGGCCGGTTGCAGGAGTCGTGTTGTTCTTCCTTGACTTTGTGGGCCGTGTTCTGTGAGCAGTCGTATTTGGAGAAGCTGTTTCCGCGTTCGCGCGTGTTCAGTCCTTACTGGTTGTCGTCGAAGTTGTTGGAGCGAGAGCAGAGAGCTGAGAGCAGAGAGCTGAATCGAGCGACTGCTTCACTTGAAGTTGAACAAGTCATGGGAGCGTGTTTGATGATTCGGCGATTGGAGCGGTTCGACGAGCGGTTTTTTCTTTACTGTGAGGACACGGAACTGTGTCGTCGTCTGCGTCGGCAAGGGCGGATCGTGTGGGTGCCTTCCTCTGTCTTTGTCCACGAGCTGGGTGCGAGTTCGCAAAAGAGGTGGCTCGCAGTCGCGCGGTACAACCGTGGGAAAGAGCTTTACTTTTCGATCCACCATGGGCGGTTCGCGTCGTTTGTGTGCTTCTTGCTGAATCGGATTGGTGCACTGTTGCGGGTGTTGGTGTGGGGCGTCGCCTCTGTTCTGACACTGTTCCTCATCGGCATCCTCTTGGAGAAGTTCGTAATCTTCCTTCAGGTCTTGTTCGCGCCAATAGATCCGTACAAGCGGGCGGGCTGAATGCCCGCGCTCCGTTATGGTTGAAACATTGCGGATTGGTATTGGGGGATGACTTCGGCCGCGGTGCCGTGCGCGGCGATGTTGCCGTTCGAGAGCCAGACGACGCGGTCGGAGAACCGCTCGACCGCGGGCATGCTGTGCGAGACGAAGAGGATCGAGCCGCCTGCGGCCTTGAACTTTTCGATGAAGTCGTAGCACTTTCTCTCGAAGGCGATGTCGCCGACTGCGAGGACCTCGTCGACGATGAGCACGTCCGCGTCGACGTGCGTCGCGACGGCAAAGCCAAGGCGGGCCTGCATCCCGCTACTGTACGTGCGGACGGGCGCGTCGATGTGGCTTCCGATCTCGGAGAACTCGACGATCTCATCGGCGCGCTCGCGAGCCTGCTTGCGCGTCAGGCCGAGCATCATGGAGTTGAAGATGACGTTCTCGATGCCCGAGAGGTCGGGGTGGAAGCCCGCGCCGAGCTCGAGCAGCGGAGCGACACGACCGGTGGTCACGACCGCCCCGCTCGTGGGCTTGTAGACGCGCGCGACGAGCGCGAGCAGCGTGCTCTTGCCTGCGCCGTTCTTCCCGACGAGTGAGACGCACTCACCTCGGCCGACCTTGAATGAGACGCCGTTGAGGACGTCGAGCCTTTCGATGTTGGCGCGCGCGCGCCACCACAGGAGCATCGTTTTGAGCGAAGCTGAGCCGCTGTGGCTGAGGAAGAACGACTTGCGGACGTCTTGCACGTCGACGGTGACTTCGCTCATGGGCGTTCGACGAACCTCCATTTGAGCTTGTTGAAGACGGCGTAGCCAACGACGAGGAACAGGAACGAGATCGCAACGGTGATCCAGAAAAGTCCCCAGTTGAAGTCGAGCATGAACATCTTGACCGGGGCTTCGCCGGGTCCGGGCTGGACTTCGATCTGTCCAGTCGGGACGAGGGTCTTTCTGTACGCAGTCGTGAGCGTTGCGACCGGGTTGAGATGGTAGGCATAGTACGCCCAGTCGAGGCCGCGAGCCCTGAGCGCGTAGTAGACGGTCTCGCTGAAGTACATGATGGGCGTGAGAAAGAACATCAAGTAGAGGGCGACGCCGACGACGTACTTCACGTCCTCGTAGAAGACGTTGTAGGCCGAGACCAGGAACGCGACGCCTGTCGCGAGCGCGAAATTGACGAGGAGGAGGACGGGGAGGAATCCGATCTTCCAGGTGAACGGCGAGCTTTCAAACCCCGTGACGGCCCAGAGGACGAACAGGTAGGCGAAGTAGACCACGAACGCAAGAAGGAAGTGTATGAAGTTCGCTATGACGCTCGCGAGCGGAAGTATTTCTCGCGGGAAGTAGACCTTCTTGATGATCGGGAGAGCGCCGAGGACAGACTGTGCGGAGTCCATCAGGCAGATCTGGAAGAAGATGAACGGAAGATAGGCTGCGAGAACGTATGCGGAGTAGTTGTCGGTGTTGTTCTGGAGGAAATACTTGAAGACGACGGTGATGACGAGCACCGTCGCGAGCGGGTTGACGAGGGACCAGAAGAACCCGAGGAAGCTGTTCTTGTAGCGGATCCGTAGTTCGCGCTCCACCATCGCCCACAGGAGTTCGCGGAACTTCCAGAGCTCCTTGAGTTCAGAAAGCATTCTTGGGTCCTAGAGCGGTGCGACCTTGACGAGTCGCACGGTGACGTTGAGCACGGGATCGCCCGACAAGGTCACGCCAGCGGATGAAGCGGGCATCGTGACGGTCCTTATTCCTCCAGTGCGGAGGCCGCGGACGGCGTTGTGCCAAAAGGGCTCTACGGTTTCTTGGTCCATCAGGAAAGTAAACGCCATTCCCCTGGCTTCCGTGTCCGCGATGGTTTTTCCGTCTGCGGTTCGCGCCGTGAAGTGGACAGTAATGCGGGCGTCCTTTGTGACCGGGTCGCCATAGCCGAGCTGGTTTGGGGGGAGAGGGCGGGGCTGGGGACGTTGGATCGGCGGGGCGGCGGGTGTCGGCGGGCACCGGTCGTCAACACTGTAGCCCCCTCTGCAGTCTGCTGTCGTTAGAAGGGTGAGGGCCAGGGCGAGCATGCCCTACAGGACGTTTTAGACGGCCTGGTCGGAGCGGTGGGAAGGGTTGATCTGTTCGAGCTCTCCCGTGACCATGAATCCGACGCGCTCGGCGATGTTGAGGGCGTGGTCGGCGATTCGCTCGATGTGGTGGACAGCGAGGAGGAGCCAGCTTGCGGTCACGACCTGGCTTGGGTGGGTGCGCATATAGTCGTGGATCTGTCCACGGAGCTGTCGATAGAGCTCGTCGGTCTCGTCCTCCATCCTGTTGATCTCTTCAAACTTGGAGAGGTCCTGTTTGACATAGGCCTCGAGGGACGAGCTGACCATCTGTCGTGCGACCTTGGCGATCCTCGGATAGTCGACGAACGACGCGTCCCCCATTTCCTTGCCAATCTTGATTCCGATCTTGGCTATGTCGACGGCGAGGTCACCGATGCGCTCGATGTCGGTGATGATCTTCATCGTCGTGCCGACGATTCGCAGATCGCGAGCCATCGGCTGTTGGAGAGCAAGGAGCTTGAGGCACTGCCCTTCGATCTCGATGTCGAGCCGGTCGATCTCGTCGTCCGCGAGCATGACCTCCTTTGCGAGGTCGGCGTTCTGTGTCTGGAGAGCCTCGACGGCCTTGCCGACCATGGCCTCAGCACGGCTAGCCATGTCGAGCACGTCATGCTCGAGCTTTCCGATCTCTTCGTCAAAGTGGTGGCGGTTCATTGGGGCGTTCGTATTGTTTCGGGTCTCGGGTTTCGGGGCGGGAGGATACCCGCGGGCGATCAACGCTCCGTAAGTACCTTTTCAGACGTCGCGTCAAGTGGAAAGTTGCAGAGGGCGCGCCGCTCCGGGCCGGTCGCCCATTCGGGCTCCTTCGACCTGCAGACATCTTGGACCCTTGGGCACCTCGTTGCGAACTTGCACCCGACCATGACTTTACGTGGGTCGGGAATCTCCCCCTTGGCGACGAGTGGCAGCATGCCCAGTTTCTCGAGGGTCGGGGCGGAGTCGAGCAGCGCCTTGGTGTAAGGGTGCATCGGCGACTCGAAGACGTCTTGTGTGTTCCCTTCCTCGACGATTCGCCCCATGTACATGACGGCGATCCGGTCGGCGAGGAATCGGACAGTGGTGAGGTCGTGCGAGATGTAGAGGAAGGCGCAGTCGAGGTCCTTTTGAATGTCGCGCAGGAGGTTGAGGATCTGCGCCTGGACGCTGAGGTCGAGCGCGGCGGTTGGCTCGTCACAAATGACGAGTGGAGGGCGAAGAGCGAGAGCGCGACCGATCGCGACCCGCTGTC
>JANWJY010000088.1 GCA_025451715.1 Fimbriimonadaceae bacterium
GAACTCGACTCGCCGTTCTTCACCAAATACGTCTGGCGAGGGCTGAACGTCGTCGACGGCCCGGTCTGGCAGCCGTCGGTCACCGCATCGTATGGCGCATGGAGCCTCAACCTCTGGGGCAACTTCGAGATCGACGACTCCAGCGACTACGGCCCGGGGTTCGGGTCGGGCCGCGGAAAGTTCACGGAGGTCGACACGACGGTCGCGTACGGAGCGACCTCTGGCGACTGGGACTGGACTGCCGGGTACATCCGGTACGACTACCCTAACACAGGATTCGAGGAGACGAGCGAACTCTTTGTGGGTGCGACACACGCAAGTGAGTGGTCACCCTCGATCGAACTCTACACGGACATTGATGCGGTGCACGGAACGGCCGCACTGCTTGGTGTGAGCAAGGTACTTACTGCGAGCGAGAAGGGCGAGCTCGAAGTCAGTTTCGGGCTTGGATACGGCGACAGTGAATTCACCGCCTACTACCTTGGAACTGGCAAAGCTGGCCTCACTGACGCAAGCGTCGGGCTGACCTACATTCACACAATCAACTCGACATCGAGCGTAACGGTCTATGGAAGCTTCTCGGCGCTTCTGAGCAAGGACTATGTGCCAGGAAACGGCAAACGCGACAACTTCGTGTTCGGCGTCGGCGTGACTGTTGGGTTCTAAGGGGCCCACGGCTACTTCTTCTTCCACTGCGTGCGGGCATCCTCGTACGCGGCGATAAACTTCTTGACGGTCATCTTTTTGATCGTCTTGCCGAGCACGTCGAGCGCGACGTCGTCTAGCTTCTTCACACGCACACAGCTCTTGCCCATGTCGAGCTTCTTGCCTGTCTTTTTCCAATCGTTGACGAACGCTTTGCTAGCACTCTCGTCGGTATAGATGCAGAAGAGATAAATTCCGATATGGTTCTTCTGGTTGCCGATCCCGGCAAAGGGCAGTGGCTGCTTCGGGTCGCAGTGGTAACCGGCCGGGTAGATACTGTGCGGAACGCTGTACCCGATCCCGCCGTACTGCATCGTTTCCTGAAACCCCTTGTCAAGGTTCTTGACGATCGTGCTTCGGATCGCCTCGATCACCTCCCTGCGGTCGTCCGGTAGTTCCTTGAGGAACTGCGCGACGGTCTTGGCCTTACTGGTCATGCCGCCGTTTTACCCGTCAGGCGACCGGTGTGACGCCCAGCACGATCTCGAACTTCGCGGCGAGCTCACCGACCTTCGAGTCCTTGATCGGGTCGAACGGCACGATGACGCTCTGGCGCTGGCGCGTGTCTCGGATGCCGAGCAGGACCCCGTCGCGGTCGTTGCGCGGATCGCCCTTGACGTAACACTGCGTCGTGAGCAGTTCCCTCTGCGACTTGCTGACCTTTACGTGGATGTGGGGCGTGCGGCCAGGGTACGCGACCGGCTTGATCGTGCGGAACTTGTACGCGCCGTCGCTCGCGGTCTCGAACTTTCCATAGCCCTGGAAGTTCTTGTCGAGCCTGCCGCGGTTGTCGCTGCCGGTGTGGATGTACGCGCCGTTGTTGTCGACCTGCCATATCTCGATCAGCGCGCCCTTGACCGGCTCGCCCTTGGCGTCGAGGATGCGACCGCTCAGGTGAGTGATCTCGCCGACCGCTGGCGTCGTGTTCTTGCCGATGACGACCAGGTCGTTGTCGGTGTCGAGCGGGAGCCTGTCGGGGAAGAACGGCCCCTCGGTCTGCGCCGGGGTGCGGACCAGCTCCTGGGCGAAATCGCCGTCTTCGATGAACCTCAGGGCCTCCTCGGTGAAGAGCTTGAGCGCGGGCGCGGCGAAAGCACCGACGGTGAGGGCGGCGAGGAAGTCGCGGCGGGAAAAGCGAGAGGTGAAGTGGTCCATTGCAGACTTATCAGTGCTTATACGGTTGGGCGCGCCGAAAGTGCGCCCAAGGCTCAGCTTTTCTTGACCAGCTTCAAGTCAGAGTCCTGGATCAGTCCGACGCCAGTCGAGTAGTACTTGTACTCCTTCACGCCCGGTTCGAGCGGGGTCGTCTCCTCGACCCTAAGGCAGTTCCTGTACGTTCCGGACGGCGTCTGCACCGTTGCGTCCGCAGCAACGATGACCGCACGGTCCATGGCGACCCCCTGGGCGATCTCTTGGTAATAGGAGCGTCCGACAGTCGGCTTGCCGGGCATCATGAGCCCGAACTTCGCGCCTTTGACGCCCGAGAGCCACGCGCCCTCGTGGCTGACGACCCTCCCGTCCTTGTACATGTCGACGTCCTCGCCGAAGTAGTACACGTCGCTAGTCTTCGGGTCGATCGCGAAGTAGTTACGCGACACCTCGATGACCTTGCCGTCCTCGTACTCCCTCTCCTCGACAATACGCGTCATGACGCCGTCCACCTTCTTCGTACGGTTGAACACGGTGATGACTAGCCGCGTGTCTCCGCCCACAAACTCCGATTTGAATCCAGGGACGAGCACAAAAAACGGGTTCGTGCCGGTCGTCACCAATGTGGACTTGTCGACTTTGAACTCCTGCTCCCAAACCTCCTGCGAATTCTGTCCGAGCAAAGCGACTGACAGGGCCGAAATGGCGAGGACCGACCTTGTAATCATAGTGAGGTTCCTTCGTCTACATTCTACGGGCAAGCTGCTGGACTGTTACCTGCACGGCCCCTTTTTGCTTCGATGCCGTGCTCCCAATGTAAACTCCATACAGTGCCATGCTCAGCCTCATCCTGCTCATGACGACCACCCAAGACCCGCCCGAGCCGGTCGGCCCGTTGCCTAGCGCGAACCAGATGGCTTGGCACGCGCGGCAGTACTACGCGTTCGTCCACTTCGGGCCCAACACGTTCACGGGCGTCGAGTGGGGCCACGGCACCGAGGATCCGAAGGTCTTCAACCCGACCGAGCTCGACGCGCGGCAGTGGTGCCGCACTTTCAAAGAGGCGGGGATGACCGGCGTGATCATCACCGCGAAGCACCACGACGGCTTCGCACTGTGGCAGAGCAAGTACACGTCGCACGGCGTGATGTCGAGCAAGTGGCGCGACGGCAAGGGCGACGTGCTGAAAGACCTGAGCGAGGCGTGCAAGGAGTACGGGCTCTGGATGGGCGTGTACCTCTCGCCGTGGGACCGCAACCACCCGACTTACGGCAGCGAGCTCTACAACGACACGTTCGTCGCGATGCTCGAAGAAGTGCTTTCGAACTACGGCGACATGAAGGAGGTGTGGTTCGACGGCGCGAACGGCGAGGGCCCAAACGGAAAACGGCAAGTGTACGACTGGCCGCGGTTCGAGGCGACGGTGCGCAAGTTCGCTCCGAACGCCGTGATCTTCCACGACGGCGGCGACGTGCGCTGGGTCGGAAACGAGAGCGGCTTCGTCGGTGAGACGAACTGGAACTTTCTTCCCTCGGGCCATTGGGCCGGCGACCAGTCGATCTACAAGTTCTTGAACGAAGGCGATCCGAAGGGCGACAAGTACTCGCCAGGCGAGTGCGACGTCTCGATCCGTCCGGGGTGGTTCTGGCGGGAGTCGGAGAACGACCGAGTCAAGTCTCTGGAGCAGCTCAAACAGATCTGGTACCGGTCGGTCGGCCACGGTGGGAACCTGCTGCTCAACGTGCCGCCCGATACGCGCGGACTGATCCACGAGAACGACGCGCGCGCGCTGATGGAGTTCCGAAGGTGGCAGAATGCTCTCTATGCGGAGAACTTGGCGTTCTCCGCGCGCGCCACTGCGACGTCCCAGGCGCCTGGCCACGGGGCCGGCGCGGTGACGGGATTGCAAGGAAGAAGCGGGCACAACTGGATGCCGCAAGTGAATGACTCCGCTCCGGCGATCGCCCTGTCATGGAACGAAGAAAAGACGTTCGACCATGTCGTCCTCTGCGAACCCGTCTCGCTTGGTCAGCGAGTGAGTGCGTTCCGACTTGATGTCAACGGAACGACAGTCGCACGAGGCACCACGGTCGGATACTCGCGGATGGTTCAGTTCCCTACGGTCACGGGGAAGAAGATCAGGATTGTCATCGAAGGGTCACGAGGCGTGCCCTTGCTCTCACGCGTGATGGTGTACTGCGGCGATCCGAGTGTCGAGATCGTAACGGATTCTCTGGCCTTCATCGACAGCACGACTGCAACGGTTCGCTCGAACAACCCTCGCGCAACGATCCGATACACGCTCGACGGTACGGTTCCAACGTCAAGCTCCACAAAGTACACCGGCCCGATCAAGATCACTGAGTCTTGCACGTTGAGGGCGGTTGCGCTCTTCAACGGCATGAAAAGCGTCAAGTCGGCGTCAGCGGCGTTCAGGAAGTACGAGAGGAGCGAACTCCGGCACCCGATCATATTCATCCGTGCGCCAGACCCTGGCCTACGCTATCGATACTACGAGCAAGGATGGCAGACCCTTGATCAGTTCACGGACGCAAAGGAGACTTCGAGCGGTGTCAGCCTCAACGGGCTCGACCTGTCGCACCGATCGCGCGACGAGCACTTCGCGTTCGTGTTCGACGGCGTCATCTCGGTCCCTGAGGACGGCATCTACACGTTCAAGCTCACCAGCGACGACGGGAGCCGCCTGTACATCGGAGACGACCGGATCATCGACAACGACGGCCTGCACGGCATGGAGACGAAACAAGGCATTGCGCCGCTCGCAGCCGGATACCACCACGTTCGCGTCGAGTACTTCAATGCGGCTGGCGGAATGGGGCTGAAGCTGGAGTGGCAAGGACCGGGCGTAAGGACCGGCCCGGTGCCGGCAACAGCGTTTAGTCATTAGTTCGGAGGCTCGGATGCCGGACAAGACCGGTGCGTCCGATACGTCATATTAGTCGTATGGTCGGCCGCTTCGTCATGCCCGCCGTCGTGTTGCTCGTGCTCGGCGCGTTCGTCGTCAGCGAGCGCGTCGTGCAGGAGCAGCACGACGACGGCAAGATCCACGTCACCTACTGGGAGAAGTGGACCGGCATCGAGTTCGACGCGATCAAGAGAGTCGTCGACGAGTACAACCGCTCGCAGGACAAGATCCACGTCGACCTGCTCAGCGTCAGCGGCATCCACAACAAGACCCTGATGGCGACCGCCGCGGGCGTCCCGCCCGACGTCGCGGGGCTCTTCGGCCCGAACATCGCACAGTACTTCCACGACCGCGCCGTCATCCCGCTCGACGAGATGTGTGCTGAGGCGGGGATCACAAGAGACGACTACATCCCGATCTATTGGGACATCTGCACGTTCGAGGGCACGCTTTACGCGCTCCCCGCGACACCGGCGAGCACAGCGCTGCACTACAACACACGACTCTACAAAGAGGCGGGCTTCACCAAACCACCCGAGACGATCGAGGAGATGGACGCATACGCGGTGAAGCTGACGAAGAAGGATTCAAACGGCGACATCGTGCAGGCCGGTTTCATGCACCAGGAGCCCGGGTGGTGGAACTGGGGCTGGGGCTTCGTATTCGGGGGCGAGCTCTGGGACGGCGAAAGCAAGATCACTTGCGACTCTCCCGACAACGTGCGCGCGTTCACGTGGTTGCAGGACTATTCAAGAAAGTACGGCACGAGCAAGCTGCAGAACTTCAAGAGCGGGTTTGGCGCGTTCGCGTCGCCACAGAACGCTTTCATGTCGGAGAAGGTCGCGATGGTACTGCAGGGCGGCTGGATGGGCAACTTCATCTCGCAGTTCAAGCCCGACCTGCAGTGGGCTGCTGCGCCGTTCCCATACCCCAAGGACAAGCCAGAGCTGAAGGGCCGCACGTTCGCCGACCTCGACATCCTCGTGATCCCGCGCGGCGCGAAGCACCCGAAAGAGGCGTTCGAGTTCATCAAGTTCGTGCAATCGCAGAAGGGGATGGAGATGCTCTGCCTCGGCCAGACGAAGCACTCGCCCCTCGCGAAGTCGAGCCCCGAGTTCTACGCGAAGCACCCGAACCCGTACATTCGGCTCTTCACCGACATGCCAAAGAACGACAGTGTGGTCTCGCCGCCGAAGATCGCGATCTGGCCCGAGTACAGCTCTGAGTTGCGCAACGCCTTCGACGAGATCTTCATTGAGCTGAAGGACCCGCAGACCGTGCTCGCAAGAGTGCGAACGCGAATGCAGCCGGCCCTCGACCGATACCTGCGCGAAAAGGCGCTGAGGCAGGGCGAGTGACCTTCCGCAAGACCGAAGCGCGCAACGGTTACCTGTTCGCAATGCCGTGGTTCATCGGGTTCGGACTGTTCCTCGCGTACCCGATCATCGCGTCGGTCTACTTCAGCTTCACAGAGTACTCGGTTCTCAAGCCGCCGATCTGGGTCGGGACTGAGAACTATGAGACGCTGTTCGCAGACGAAGTGTTTTGGAAGACGCTCGGCAACACGCTGTTCTTCGCGGCCCTTTACGTGCCTCTGGCGACGCTGCTCGCGTTTGGTCTCGCGCTGTTGTTGAACTCCAAGGTGCGGTTCATGGCCGTGTACCGCACGGTGTTCTTCATGCCGTCGCTGGTACCGGTCGTGTCGCTCGTCATTCTTTGGATGTGGCTGTTCAACGGCGAGCACGGTCTGATCAACAACGCGCTCGGCTGGGTCGGCATCACCGGCCCAGGATGGCTCACCGACACGGCGTGGTCGAAGCCCGCGATCGTGTTCATGTCGCTGTGGGGCGTCGGCAACGCGATGGTGATCTATCTCGCCGGCCTGCAGGAGGTGCCGCAACAGCTCTATGAGGCAGCTGACCTCGACGGCGCGACCCCGTGGCAGAAGACGAAGAGCGTTACGATCCCGCTCGTTTCGCCGGTGATCCTCTTCAACGTCGTGATGGGAATCATCGGCTCGCTGCAGATCTTCACCCAGCCGTATGTGATGTCCGAAGACGGCTCGCCCTCGCGCTCGATTTACTTCTACTCGATGTACCTCTTCGACAACGCTTTCAAGTACCACAAGATGGGCTACGCGAGCGCGATGGCGTGGATCATGTTCCTCGTGATCTTCCTTCTGACGCTCGTCGCGCTGAAGTTCGCCGAAAAGCGCGTTCACTACGAGGGAGGATAGCGTGCAGAAGAAGTCCCTCAAACAGCACATCCTGATCCACAC
Source organism: Fimbriimonadaceae bacterium (assembly GCA_025451715.1). GTDB lineage: Bacteria > Armatimonadota > Fimbriimonadia > Fimbriimonadales > Fimbriimonadaceae > JADFMN01. Next base: position 7,059 of record JANWJY010000088.1, read on the forward strand.
CGTGCTCATCGCGCTCGGCCTCGTGTTCCTGTTGCCGCTTGCGTGGATGGTCGGCACGTCGCTCAAGACAGCGGTCGAGACCGGCGCAGACCCCCCGACCCTCCTTCCCGCGACTGCCCAGTGGCAGAACTACTCGGACGCAATCAGCTACGGTCGCGACTCTGTCGGCTACATCCCGTTCTTCGTGTACGCCCGCAACACCCTGCTGTTCTGCATCCTCTTCGTCGCCGGCACCGTGGTCTCGAACAGCATCGTCGCGTACTCCTTTGCGAGGCTGCGATGGAAGGGTCGCGACCTTGCCTTCGCCGCGACGCTCGCGACGATGATGATCCCCTTCCCCGTGATCATGGTGCCCGTGTTCTCGCTGTTCGTCAAGATGGACTGGGTCGGTACTTTCCGCCCGTTGTGGGTGCCAGCGTGGTTCGGTAGCGCGTTCAGCATTTTCCTGCTACGGCAGTTCTTTCGCACGATCCCTATGGAGCTGAGCGAGGCAGCGAAGCTCGACGGCTGCTCGGAGTGGGGAATCTACTCGAAGGTCGTCATGCCGCTCGCAAAACCAGCAGTCGCGGTGGTCGCGCTCTTTGCGTTCATGGCCGCCTGGAACGACTTCCTCGGGCCGCTGGTCTACCTGCACAGCCAGGACCAGTTCACGCTCTCGCTCGGGCTCCAGTTCTACCGCAGCCAACAGCTCTCGCAGTGGCACTTGTTGATGGCGGCGTCGACGGTCGTGATCGCGCCGGTGATCGTGCTGTTCTTCTTCACACAGCGCCTCTTTATCCAGGGCATCACCGCGACTGGCCTGAAGGGCTAGTGAGTGTGTGTCCTACCGCTGTGGGAATGCAGAACTGGAATTCTCGTCCCACGCGGTTCGCTCATCCCGGCGAGCGCCTCAAACCTCGGTGACTTTCCTGGGCCGAATTTGAGCGAATCGAGCGTGGCGGGTTCAAGTGACTGGTCTAGTGAGACCACAAAGCTCTGGTCCGCCGCCGTCATGAACCGGTCGTAAAGGGTCGAGTACGCCTTGATCCGGACCGTCCTGCCGTTCGGCGAGAACTCAAGGATGCGCAAGTACCCCTCGCCGCCGAGCGTCCGAAACTGGTAGTTCGCAAGCACCTGGTGCACGGTCAGTCCAAGGTCGTTCTTCGACGCGACATATCCGGTGCCGTCGTTCAACACGTGACCATTTAGCGCGAATGCGAAGTTGTGGCGCTTCACGAGCTTCTGCCAAAGGTCTTCGCCGTCGTTCACTCCACCCTCAGTCCCGTAGGCATACGGGTTCCAGTGCTGGTGGTCGGCAAACTGCTTCCAGTCGTACCGCGTGGAGTCGCTGTACACGTACGCGTGCGTGATCAGGATCCCGGTGCGATCCTTGTGCCGAGTCATCACCTGCTTCGCCCAGTCGACGACGGAGTCGCGCGGCCCCCATTCGAGCGAGATCACGATCCATTTCCGTCCGCCTGCCTCGAAAAGGTGGTACGTGTTCTCGAGCTGGCCACGACGGTACGCGCCGCCGAACGTGGGCATCGCAGCCTCCTCTTCAAACGGGAAGTACTCGTTGAAGAACGTCTCGCGCGTCTTTGCGTTTCCACCCGGCCCAAAGTCGTGGTTTCCCGGTGCGATCGCGTAAGGGACCACGCCGTGCAACAGCGACATCGACTCCCGCGCCACCTTCCATTGCTCCCGCGTGTTCCTGTTGGTGATGTCGCCAAGCTGGAGGACGTACTTGATGTCGAGCCGTTTCTTGTTCAGAACGATCCAGCTCGTCTGAGAGTAGAACAGGCCCGGATATGACTCGGCGTACATCTGTGTGTCCGGGAGCGCGATCAGCGACCAAGACCCCGGTTCGACTTCGGCAAGCTCTGCCTGGCTCGGTGTCGGTACGACTGCCGCCGCACGCCCCTCCCGGACCGACCCAACGTAAGCTGACAGATTCTTGAAAAACGCTGCGCGGAACTTGTCGAGCGCGGCAGTACCATCCGGTGTTAGCCCTTCGACCGGCGCTATCGTCTTGTCGATAGGAATCGAAGTCAACAGGATCCGTCCCCGGCCTGTCGCCCCCTCCATCATTGCTGGGCCGCCCTCGGGCGACTGCGACGACATCAGAACTTGGAACCCGCGCTGGTCTGAGAAAGCTTCCCATACAGTCCTCGCCGCGTGGAACGATAACTGCGGCCCACCGACCCCCGACATCAGCGGATGCTCCAACGACACGACGAAGGTCGACGCGTAGTCCGGATCGACGCGCTTCGCCGTCAGACCGGCTGGCAGGAACGGTGGGGACGCCTCGATCTGGTCCGCTTGTGTGAACTGTACAAGAACGTTTCCCTTCGCAACCCATTCGCGCAACTTCTGAGCGTTGGCTTGCATGTACGCCGCATACCCAGGGATCTCCGAGCTGAACGAGCCGAGTACGACAACCCCGTCCACCAAAACAGAGGCAGGCGACTCGAGCGATAAAGCACGGACCTCGAATCCGGCCGCACGAAGCAGCGTCGACGCGTGCGCCGACTTAGTCCACTGGTCCTCGTGCTCGAGTACATAAGCAACAGACGCGGACTGAGAAACGACGGCAAGCGCGAGTGGAACCATGGCGTTGGGGCCACGTTACCCGAGCACCACCAGCAGTGCTAAACTCAATCTGCTCATGGATCGGGACAAGTTCGAGTCGCTCCTGCAGCCCGTGCTGGACGTAGCCTACGGTTACGCCTACAAGCTCACGGGCAACCAGGAGGACGCGATGGATCTGGTGCAGGAGGCCTCGGTCCAGGCTTTCCGCAGCATCGGAACCTTTGAGGAGGGCACGAACTTTAAGGCCTGGTTCATGAAGATCCTCACGAACAAGTTCTACAAGTCCAAGGCTCGGGCGGCCCGCACAGGTCCGACCGTCTCGCTCGAGGACGCTGAGGACCTGTTCCTTTACAGAGAGGCCGAAAAAGCTGGGGTTCGCGGGACCGCCGACGAAGTGCTCGACAAGCTCGACCAAGAATCGGTCCAGCGCGCAATCGAGTCGCTCCCCGAGGAGTTCCGAGTCGTTTCACTGCTCTACTTCTTGAACGACTTCACGTACGAGGAGATCGCTCAGGCCGCGGGAATCCCGCTCGGCACTGTGCGTTCACGGCTGCATCGGGGAAGGAAGCTCCTGCAGAAGGCGCTCTGGGAAATGGCCGAACAACGCGGCCTCGTCTCCGCTGCGAAAGGGGGTGTGGCGTGAGCAGTCCCGACAAGTGCTCCTGCAAGGAGGCGTTCGCAAAGCTCGACGACTACCTGTGCCGGGAGCTGACGCCCGAGGAGATAGCGCGGCTCGAGCAGCACTTGTGCGAGTGCATCAACTGCGCAAACGCGTACAAGTTTGAGGGACAGATGCTTGAGTGCGTGAAGAAGAAGATCGAGCAGATCGCGCTCCCCACAGACCTGAGGGAACGTGTGCGCGCCGCCCTAGACGCGTGCAAGGAATAGCCTAGGCGGCTTCGCGCAACGGCGCGGCTTCGACTTCCGGTTCCGGCTTTTCGCTCCTCTTGAACACAGCGCACACTTGTCGCATCCGCTGCAGGATGCTCACAGCCTCATTGTCCACACGCTCTTCCGGAACCTCGACTAGCCACTCGACAAGCGCATCGATCTGCCTCGATGCTTTAGCCTTGGGAAACTTTAGGATGAACGGCTCCCGCGCACGCGTGGCCCTCCGCACGTTCTCGTCGAACTCGATCACTCCCGCGAGTGAGACGTCGCGGTTGACGAACTGGCCGACGATCGCCTTGAATCGGTTGAAAACGGTCTTGCCGTGCATCTCGTCGTCCGCCATGTTCACGATGAGAGAGACGTCGGCCTCCGGCCTTTCACCGAACAATACCTTCGCGGTCGCGAAGGCGTCGATGATGCTCGTCGGGTCGGGCGTCGCGACGATCAGGACGCGGTCAGCGCGCGTCAAGAACACCATCACGTTCTCGCCGACGCCGCTCGCCGTGTCCATCACGAGAAAGTCGTACTTCGAGCCCGCTGCGCAGATGTTCTCGAAAAGCCCTTCGAGCTGCGGCTTGTCGAGGCACGCAAGTTCCTTCACGCCAGAGCCGCCCGTGATCACGTCCACGCCCTCCGGACCGCTCAGGATGACCTCTCCGATACCGACTCCGTCGCGAACGACGTGCCGCAAAGTCGTCTCGGGCTTAAGCCCAAGGATCAAGTCGAGGTTTGCGAGCCCAAGGTCTAGATCGACGAGCAGCACCTTGTGCCCGTGCTCTCCGAGCGAGATCGCGAGGCTCGCCGAAATGCTAGTCTTCCCTACTCCGCCCTTACCGTTCGCGACCGCAATCGATTTCATGGCTAGGCCGACCTCCGGAACAGTCCTCGCTTGCGCTGAGGCTGGGTGGCCGCGACGCTCCATAGCGCGTCCTTTTCCGTATCGCGCGAGTCATCGCTGTAGGCGACCCTCAGGGCGGCGAGGACTTGTTCGATCATCGCGGGCTCTGGAACCACTTCGCACGCGGCCGCGTCGGCGATGATGGCGAGCGAGGGATAGTCGTAAGGCTGTGCCACCTTGCACACGAGCTTAGAACCTTCCATTCTGTGAGGGACTGCGAGTGCGGCGATCGCGAGGTTTGCAGGCACCCTTGCAAGCACGGCATGGTCAAGGTCGAAGTCGATCGCGACCTTGTATCTCTCGACCTCGACAGGAGCGTCGTCGATCAAGTGGAGCACTGGAACTGTTTCTGGCTCCTCGATCGTGACGGGTTCTGCCGCGACCTGTACGGGCTCCACGACTTCGTCTTTCGTCTCCCAATCGAGCTTGGCTGCATCGAACGCGCCGAGCGCAGCATCCGCGAGCATCCGCTGGATGTCGTCGTCGCTCATCGGAGCGGCTGACTCGACAGGCTCCTCAGGCTTAACCCTCACGTCTTGCTCTTTCACGCCGGACGCACGGACGAGGTCCACAAGAAACTCTTCGTCCACACTCTGCTCGACCACTTGCTTCTTCGCGATAACGGGAGCCTCAACCTTTGCAACCTCTGTCGCCTTGATTGGCTCTGGCGCTGCAGTCTTCTCCGACGGCTCGTGCGAACCGAGCAGACCCGTGACCTGCAAACGCAACCGCTGGTTTTCAGACCTGACCGAAGCGATCTCTTCTTTGATCTCAGAAACCGTCTTCGTAAGCTCCGTCAATTGGTCGAGAAGCTGCGTGACGGAGTCTGTCGATAGCGTCGGCTTCGGCGTATTCTGGGGCTGGTCGGGCTCTGGGCGTCGGGCGAACTGTTGCATGGCGTCTTGAAGGGCTCCTCTAGAGGATTCTCGGTTCAAAACGGCCCGGTGTGCAGGTATTTATTCGGGCAAAGGGACCACCCACAGCCGCTTCGGGCCGTGAACCCCCATAACCATCACGCCCTCGACGTCCGCCGTCCGGCTCGGGCCGCTCACGAGGAAGCTGGTCTCAGCCGGAGCCCTCGCGATCCCCTCCTCGAGGCTGGCCACGAGGCTGCTTTGCCTCAGCAGGGCGACGTGCACGGGCGGCGCTAGGCTGGCGAGCCTGGAGCGCCCGCTGCGGGCCGAAACGAGAAGGCTGCCAGTCTCCGCGACTGCGAGCTCACAGAGCGTGACCCCTGCTTCGGCCACCCACACGCTCTGTACAGGTTCTCCCAGAGATTCCTGCACAAACGAAGGCACATCCTCGTCGCAGAACGCTCTCCCAGAGAACTCCGCTAAGTCCTCCAGCGACTTCACCTCACCACCCAACGCCGTAAGCCGTTCGACGAAGCACTCCCACAGGCTGCCCTTCGGAACGGTCAGGACGCTGATATCGGCCGATGGCTTCTCTCCTCCAGGCGAGACTGGCAGCGCAGACAGCACGACGTCACGATCGTCCACGCCACCACCTCCTGAAGTCGCGCCCTTTCCTCGGTTGGTCGCGGAACTCGGTCCACGCGCGCGGCATGCCGACCATCGGCAGCACTTTCAACCCCGCTTTCCAAAACATCGCGCTCTGCGCGCCGACTCCAAACCACTTCCACGTCGCGCTCGAGTTGCGCGTGTCTTGCGAGCGCAGCTTCAACAGCATGTCTGGGATCGGGATGTCGACCGGACACACGTCCTTGCACGCTCCGCACAACGACGACGCCTTCGCGAGCTGCCCCATCGCATCGATTCCTTCGAGCGCAGGCGCAAGCACCGCACCGAGCGGGCCTGGGTACACGTGTCCATACGCATGTCCAGATGAGCGTCGGTACACAGGACACACATTGAGGCACGCGCCGCACCGGATGCATCGCAGGATGTCGCGGTACTCGCCTTTCAAGACGCGCGAGCGACCGTTGTCGAGCAGGACGAGGTGCACCTCCGTCGGGCCGTCTCTTTCTTCGCGCCGAGGTCCGCTGATCATGTGCGTGTACACGGTCAGCCGCTGTCCCGTCGCTGAGCCCGCGAGAAGCCGCAAGAACAGCGCGAGGTCGCCCTCGGTCGGCAACACCTTCTCGATCCCCATCAGCGCGATGTGCACGCGTGGGGCGGTCGTCGAATACCTGTTGTTCCCTTCGTTCTCCACCAGAACGATGCGGCCAGTCGACGCGACGGCGAAGTTGACGCCGCTCACCCCAACGTCCGCCTTCATGAACTGCGAGCGCAGGTGCGACCGCGCCTGCATCGTCAGCTCCTCCGGCTCCTCGGTGTACGGCCCGAGCCCCTCGCGCTCGAACGACCGCGCGATCTGCCGTCTGTCCTTGTGGATGATCGGCGCGACGATGTGGCTCGGCGTGTCCTTGTCGATCTGGATCACGAACTCGCCAAGGTCGGTCTCGACCGGCGTGTGCCCCGCCTCGATGAGGTGCTTGTTGAGGTGGATCTCTTCGGTCGCCATCGACTTGGCCTTAACGACCGTCGCCCCGCCCGGCCCACATATCTCGAGGATGATCCGGTTCGCGCTCGCCGCGTCTTTCGCCCAGTGAACTTGGATCCCGTTTGCCGTGCAGCGCTCTTCGAGCTGCAAAAGCAGGTCGCGCAGGTTGTCGAGCACGTAAGACTTGATCGCGGCCGCTGTGGTCCGCGCCGCGTCGACGTCTTCGAACACGTCGGCCAGCGTGTTCGTCCGGTTGTTCGCAACGCGGATCGTCGAAGCGCGCACGCTCCGAACCGTGTCCTCGTCGAGCTC
>JANWJY010000089.1 GCA_025451715.1 Fimbriimonadaceae bacterium
CCGAACGCCATCTGCGACAAGAACGAGCCCACGACCCACTTCGCCCACTTCCGGGTCACAGCGTCCGGGCGGGACTTCGCCACGTAACCGCACGAGAACAGCAGGAACAGTCCGACCGACGTCGCAATCAGCGGGTGGAACATCCTGAGCCGCTCGGCCACGTGGGACGTCGGGGCGATGTCTCGCTGAAGCCCCTCGGCCAAGGACTGGACTGGGAAGATCGTGTCGCCCAGCGCCGAGATCGCACCCGTGATGCCGAGCAACAGGAACCCGGCGACGCCCACGACTACTGCCGTCCCGTCACCTCCGTGCCCTCTGAGCTTGATCCTCTCGCCGCCGGCCGCAAAGTGGGCCGTCAAGACGAGCGACCCGAGCAGCAGAAACGTGTTGATGAGGTGGTAGCTCATCATGAACACCCTGCCGAGCGAGGTATCCAGCGCTACCCAGCCAGTCTTCACCAGAACAGCACCGATAGCGGCCTCCGTAAAGGTGAAGAAGAGGACGAAGGCCGCAGCCTTCCGGCCGGGGTGCCCCTTCGCCAGGGACTTCATCGCCCAAATGAACAGGCCGATGACGAGCAGCCCGAGCAATCCGCTCGAGGCTCTGTGACCGAACTCGATGCTCGCATTGAGGCTCGTCCCGTCCGGGAACAGCGCGCCGTTGCAGCCCGGCCAGTGCGCCCCGCACCCGTCGCCGTGAAGGCCAGCGCGCACAAACGCGCCAAAGAGGATAACGAGGACGGAGTACGCAAGGACGATCCAGGCGAAACGTGCTAGGCCAGCCTTACCCAACCCACACCTCGCAATCATCCATGAACGCGGACCACCCAACCCGACGCACAGCCCGAACCCCTCCCCTGGACACACCACGTGTCACATAACGCGCCGGACATCGCTATCCAAGGTTAGCTTGCCGATAACCGGCGATGCAACGTGATATGTGTCCAATTGCCCCCCATTTCCCACCTTTTCACCGTCTTTTTGCGTGCCAGGGCCCCGCTGAACCACTTGAAAGCGTTCTCAACTAAACTTGAACGTGTAACAAGCCGAACATAAAAGCGTCTGGAAGTTAACACAAATGGGGATAGCAACCGGGTTTATTCTAGCTACTGCGCTCGCGGCGCCGTCCACTCCTGCTGCGCGCCCGATTCGGTACGAGAGCTTTAAGCTGGGCAAAACATACTTCCACGCCGTCGTGGCAGACATGACCAAGAACAAGGTCACCGCCGAGGCGTATTACTCCGACGAGCTCAGGAACTGCTGGAAGATGATTGGTGACCGACAGCCTGCGGCCGCGATCACTGGCACCTTTTTCGGATACGGCTCTCAGCAGCCCGTCGCTGACGTCGTGGTCGATGGGCACCTGGTCGCCGAGGGACACCGCGGCAGCGCGGTCGGCGTCGACTGGTTTGGACGGATCCACATATTCGACACGCCGTTCAAGGAGCCGATCGATTGGTACTCCTATCGCCACCTCCTGCGCGGCGCGGTCCGGCTGGTCCGCGACGGCAAGGTCGTCCCGAATCCCAAAGCACAGCACTTCACGGACTCGGCCATTTGGAGCCGCGCTCCGCGCACCGGCATCGGCCTGACCAAGGACAACCACTTGGTTATGATGGCTACCAAGAACAAGGTCACGCTCAGCGAGTTCGGACGGGCCATGCAGAAGCTGAAGGTGAAGGACGCCGTCTCGCTCGACGGTGGAGGCTCGACGATGCTTTACTATAGGGGCGCGCTGGTCCTTCCCCCGACCCGCGGGCTCTCCACGCTCTTCATCCTGCACGAACGGCCGCCGCAGTAGCCGCGCGTCCCAGCGCGCCCCGGTATCCTCCTTCCGTTGTCCAAGCCTCGCCTCGCCGTCGTCGTGCCCGCCTACAACGAACAGGACCGAATCAGCCCGACCCTCCAGCGCCTGAGCGAGTATCTGGGCGCCCAAAGCTACACCTGGAAGGTCGTTGTCGTCAGCGACGGAAGCAGAGATGGCACAGCCAAGATCGTGCAGGACTTCGCGGGGGGGCACCCTAACTTCGAGCTCGTCGACTCCCAGCCCAACCGCGGAAAGGGCTTCGTCGTTCGCAAGGGGATGCTCGAGACCGAGGCCGAATGGCTCCTGTTCTCCGACGCCGACCTGGCCGCACCGATCGAGGAGGTCGAAAAGCTTTGGAAGGCGGTCGACGAGGGCGCACCCATCGCGATCGGCTCCCGCCCACTCAAGGAGTCCAACCTCGAGATCCGCCAGCCCTGGTACCGCGAGATGGCCGGCCGCTCGTTCAACCTCGCCGTGCAGCTCATGGCCGTCAAGGGGATCAAGGACACTCAGTGCGGCTTCAAGCTGTTTAGACAGGACGTGGCCCGCGACGTCTTCAGTCGCTGCAAGCTCGATGGCTTCGGATTCGACTTCGAGTCGCTCATGATCGCGCGCGACCTCGGCTACAAGATCGCGGAGGTCCCCATCCGCTGGTCGCACCAGGAAGGGAGCAAGGTCAACATGCTCCGCGACGGCGTAAAGATGCTCGGCGAGCTCGTCAAGCTCCGCGCGGCGGGCAAGAAGGGGCGGCTCCGGCCACGCGATGAACGTTGACGAGTACCAGAAGATGCGCCAGGCCGAGGACCACTACTGGTGGTTCGTCTCTCGCCGTCGGCTCGCGCTCGCCCTTCTCGACCGCTTCGCCCCCGGCGCAAAGAGGGTCCTCGATGTCGGCTCGGGAACCGGCGCTCTTTTGAACGAGCTTCAGAAGCGATCCTGGGCGGCAGGTCTGGATTATTCGCCGCTGGCGGTGAAGTTCTGCCAAGAGAGGAACCTGACCAACCTCATGGTTGGGAACGCAGAGCGCGTCCCGGTCGGGCCGGGGACACTCGATGCCGTGGTCTCACTCGACACCCTCGAACACGTCGCCGACCACGAGCGCGCGGTCGAGGGGATCGCCAGATCTCTCATGCCGGGTGGAGTGCTCGTGCTTAACGTCCCCGCGTTCCGCTGGCTCTGGGGCCCGCACGACGTCGCCCTGATGCACCACCGCCGCTACACCAAGCGCGAGGTCAAAAGGCTCGTCGAGGGCCACGGCCTCAAGCTCGAAAAGCTCTCCTACTCCGTGTTCCTGCTGTTCCCGATCGTCATCCTGATCCGCTTCCTCGACAAGTTCAGGTGGGGCCCAGCCAAGGTCTCACTACCCAAGGTGTCCGGCCCCTCCAACCGGTTTTTGGTCAAACTTCAGGACATGGAGGCGCGGTGGATTATCGCGGGCTCGCTCCCCTGGGGCAGCAGTGTAATCGCCGTCGCAAGGAAACCGGTTTAGATGGCCAAGTTCACCGTCGGTTGTGTGCCTTTCGTGAACGCCCGCCCGCTCGTGGCGTGGTTCGAGTCGCTCGGCAATGAATCCCCGGTCGAGGTCGTGTACGCTGTCCCGTCCAAGCTCCCGCGGATGCTCGACGACGGCGAAGTGCAGGCCGTGCTAGTCTCCAGCTACGAGACGCTGCAAACCCCGGGCCGGACGATCGCCGATGGCGTCTGCATCGGCAGCGACGGGCCCGCCGAGAGCGTCAAGCTCTTCAGCCGCGTGCCGTTCGGCCAGATCAAGACCCTCGCCTTCGACGAGTCGTCTCTAACGTCGAACGCCCTTGCGCTCGGCGTTCTGCGCGAAACGTACGGCGCGGACCCGGTCGCCGACAACTGCCCGCCCGACCTCGACACTATGCTCGCCGAGCACGACGCGTGCGTGCTCATCGGCGACATCGGGATGCAGACCGACGCGAAGGGCCTGCTGACGCTCGATCTCGGACAGGCGTGGAAGGACATGATCGGGCTGCCGTTCGTTTGGGCGGCGTGGGTGGGCCGCGACGACCTTGCGCCAGAACTGGTCGAACTGCTCAACAACTCGCGGCACTGGGGTCGCGAGCACTTCGACCAAGTGGTGGAGGACGCGGCGGCGAAGTCCGGTTGGGACCTCGCGACCACGGACAGGTACCTGCGCCGCACGATGCGGTACGACCTCGACGGCCCTGCCAAGGAAGGGCTCAACACCTTTGCACTGATGCTCGCCCGCAACGGCGTGCTCTCCTCGCCCCAGCGGCCCAGGATCGTGTCTCCGGTCGTGACCGCATAGTGGCAGAGAGATGAGCAGTTCCTTTAAGTTCGTCGCACTACCCGCAGAATTGTTCACGCACATTCACACTTTGAGCGACTCAGAACTCAAAGCGATGGGAGCGTACAAGGTCGTCGCCGACGAGGCGGCCTCGTTCCCGTGCCGCGTTAGCCTGACCGATGCTGAGGTCGGCGAGACATTGATCTCACTGAACTACGTGCACCATGTCGTTGAGACCCCATACCGATCCTCCGGGCCGATCTTCGTCCGTCCCGGCGCAGAGACCGCGCGCCCGGAGGTGGGAGCGGTCCCCGTCATGTTCAACCACCGCTTGCTCTCCCTGCGCTCCTACTCATCGTCAGGGATAATGGTCGACTCGACGGTGATCCAAGGCAAGGAGATCCGGCAGGCAATCGAGAACTTCTTCTCCAACCAATCGGTTGACTACATCGACGTTCACAACGCAAGGCCAGGCTGCTACAACTGTCGCGTCGTGCGTGCTTAAAGCGCACCCCACTGCGGCAATTTGATCAATGGTCGCAGGATTCATCATTATTGCCTCGGTTCGGCCGCGATCTGCCGACAATGACCACATGGGGAAGTTCGCCTCTCCTGGAACCCGTGACTGCGAACTTCATCGAGTTGAACCAAGCCGACAAGGTGCCTGAAAGGTGGTGCTGAGCCCGGTCTGGACGCGTAATTGAGCTCTCTTCGGGGACGTGCCCTGATCCATGTGCCACCAATTGCCGAGGCCCGAACGGGCTGACGGCGGAGCTGGCGCTACTGGCAAGACCTTGAAGAGACCGCTATTACACCTAAACCAGTTCTTAAGAAGACGTCCAGCCGATTGAAGAGCGGCAAGAGCGTCACACCGTTGGCCCCTCTGGCCGCCGCCGCCGCTAAGTCCACGCTGATCGCAAACGCTCTGATTGCAGACTCGCTCGAGGCCGTTGCCCTCATCAGCAAC
>JANWJY010000090.1 GCA_025451715.1 Fimbriimonadaceae bacterium
CAGCAGGTGCGGCGGCTCGCGCAGAAGCGATTCTTCTTGGGGCGCGACGTTGGCGAGCGCGGCATCGTACGCAGCGAGAGCGTCGGCGAACCTCTCCAGCCGGGCAAGCACGTCCGCTCTCTCTTCAAGCATGAGTCCGTCCTTCGGGAGCTTGGCGAGGTATGCGTCTGCGAGCGCGAGCGCGTCCTCATTGTTGTTGAGATATAGGTTGATTCGTACGTCTGCAAGGGTCACGAGCCTCGCCTCGTCAGCAGAGAGCTGCGACGCGTTTGACTTTACGGTCAAGGTCGAGGGCGCCGACTTCGTCTTCCCGTTCCACCCGCCACCCGAGGCCGTCGCATCGAGCAGTACGACGACGGAATACTCGCCTGGAGGCAGTGTCGCCCCCGATTCAGAGACAATGCACCACGCCAACGCGCCAAGGACCTCTCCATTGAGGGTGATGGATTGCTCGGTCGTGACAAGGGACTGGAACGAGATGCCAGGCACGGCCTCGTTCTGCGCATTGCGAATTTCGACGGAGACCAATTCGCCCCAAGTGCCGCCCGGACCCGCAAGGGAGACCTCCGTCGCGGAGTCTCGGCCGTCGGGTCGTGAGAGGGTGGCTTCGACGAGGATCGGCGCACCGGAGAACACGACGGCCTCGTTCAGGCAGTTGAGACTGAGCGTGATGTTCGGCGCAGGCTGTTCGTCCTGAGCCGTCTGTCGCCCTGCGGCCGGTTGGATCGTCGTACCGACACAGCCGGCGGCAAGAAGGACAACAAGTGCGGTGACCAAAGCGGTCAAGTGCAAAGATCGTCCGATCATCCTCTGTCCTTCGCCTCCCATTTGTCACTGATAACGAACTGGTGCTTGCAGTCGCCGCGCTTGGGATCGGTGTCGAAATAGCGCGAGTGCGGCGAGTGGCCGCCCGCGTTAAAGTCCGTGCCGATCCTTGACGTACACAGCGATTTTCCAGGCGGCTCGGCCTGGCCGTGCCAAATGCGGGTGTTGGAGTTGGCTTGGTACCGGTAAGCCCTTGCGGTCACGTACCTCATCAGGCAGTCAACTTCCCCACTGTGTTGGCCGTTCTTCTCGCCGAGTACGCAGTTGAAGTTAGCACCAGCCGGCCACGTTCTTGGACCACCGCTGGCTTCGTCTAGCACTGTAATCAAGGTTCCTTGCTCGTACATGGAATGCAAACCGTCTCCGTCAGGGTCTCTGCTCGACCATGGCACTCCGATCTTCCCGTTCGTCCATGGGTCGGACTCGCCGTGATGGTAGATGCCAATCCCGTGACCTAATTCGTGCGCGATATGCTTGGCTTGATAGTTACCCGATCGTAGGGCGCCCCTCGGACCCATTGAATAGACCTGGTCCTCAGATAGCCCCATAACGACGTTGACCCACAGCGTGTTCTTTGGTGGGCCAGGGAAGTTTGCGCCAAATATTCCTTCAGCAGTGCCGCAATTCGGATCATCGCTCACTCGTAAGATAAGGCAGTGCTGATCAACGGTGTGCCTATCATCTCTCTTGTTGAAGTTGATGACCCGATCAATCTTGTGCTCGAGGCGCTTGATCCTGTGGATCACGAGTTCTGTGGCCTTCTCAAACAGGTGGATGCCCGACTCAGCGGTCGCACCAACGCGGTTCTCAAGGAAGAGGTCCTTCTTCTTGGGGTCACAATTGTCCTTCCAAACCGTGTTCTGGCGGAACCCTCGGTACTCTTCCCAGACGCTGAGGCCGTCGCCGACTTGGCCGTCGCCCTCGGGCTTGTCTTCCTCATCGCTCTTGTCCTCGAGGCCGTTCGCACGCTGGTACCTCCAAGACTTGGCAATGTCGGACACGCCGTCATCGCGCAAGGGGATCAGAACCTTTCCAGAACCCGCCTGTCCCCGGACCTCGGTCTGAAGTATGCGTCCGTCCTTCATTTCAGCTTCGGCAACAAGATCGCCGATTGCCGCACCGTCGAAGCACTCAATGGTGATGCTTCCGAAGCCGTCCTGAGCAGCCTTCCCATCTATGACCAGGGTCAGGCCCTCGTCCTTCACAGTGAAGTCCAGGTTATCTCGATGAGGCTCTGGGAACGCAAGATCGGGCTTTGGTTGCCCGCTCGGGGTCGCCGGCCAATTCATGCACACGCCTGGATATCGGCTGACCTTCGTGAGGCGCAGAGTCACCTTGCTGATCTGTGGCTTTTCGCCTGGTGGCAAGCCCTGCTCCTCGACTTTCCACTTGATCGTCAAATCGTCGCCGGCTTTATCTTCGGACTCTCCAGGAATGGGCCGCCATTCTCGGTACCTGCTCTCGGGCTCGAGGATCAGCGTCGCGGTCGATGCTTGAGTCGGCGTAACGAGGATACGCATCGTGTAAGTGAGCGTGCTAAGGTCAATGTTTCCTCGACCGACGAAGCCGCCGCTCATCGGCCCCGTAGCCGTGACACTGATCGGTCTTGTGACGTCTAGCCGCTGGCCCATCAGCTGAGACCCGATGCTCGCTGGCCCTGAGAACAACTGTGCCGAGTCTGCTTCGTATGGTGGGGGACTGCTTCCTTCTCTCTTCAATGTTGTGACAGTAACTGTCTTCGTGCCCGCTAGTGCAAAGCCAGGAATCAGGTCAAAGACCATCTTCTTCAGGTCGCAAAGAAGTTGGAACCCCTTGTACCCGTAGATCGTGCCGTTGCCCTTAAAGGTCGTTTCTTCATCCTGCGAGGTGAATGTATCGTCCACCGAGAAGTCGATGGGGACGAACATCGGGTTGTTCGGGAAGTCCAAAGGGTTGCCACCAGCGTTGAACCGCTCCAGGGCCTCATCGTCTGGCGGGCCGACCATCCAACCAATGTAACGACCGACTTCAAGGGCTTCCTCCTGTGTGTCGGGCGGGTCGCTCAGCGGCCAAGTCCCAGGGTTCGAAAGGTCCATGACGAGGCTTCCGCTTAGCCTTCGACTCACAGCCCACGAGCCGCCATCGTTTCCTCCCGAACCATGAATCGAAACAGAGAATGAGACGTACCACTTCTTGCGCGAAAGGAACGCGTTCTTCTCGGCAGCAGTCTGACCGCCGCCTGCCGACACCAGCAACGCAGCGAGAACGATGACTGCGAGAAGGCGATTCATGAACTAGTCCTTGGGCGGGCTCAGCGTCACGACAACCGAGCGCTCAGAGTTGTACTCCTTGAGCAACAGCTTTTCCGGCTTCGCAAGCAGCGGCGCGTAGAACACCATCCTAAAACGCACCTGGGCGGCTGGGTCCATCATCATGTTGAACGAATCGTCGGCGCTCATCTTCAGCATGTTTCCGTGGCTGCGAAGTGTCGTTCCGTCTGCGTCGGTCATCTTTGGCTGGAGGATCGAACCGTGCATGATGAACTGCTCAAGCGCGGCGTTCTTCACAGTCATCGTGGCGACGACGACCTTCTCTCCCGCTTCGGGAGCTAAAGTGCCAACCGCGACGGGAGACTCTTCGACTTTCTCGACCGTAACGTCCCACGGGCCGAGCTCGAACGGAACGGTGAGCATGGATGCGCCTACCTCGACACTGTTGAGGCCAGCGTCGGCGCCAAATGCACCGAGCAGCGGCTTGACCTTTTCCTTCAAGTCGTAACGCAGTACAGGCGTGTTCTTTCCGCGCTGGACGATCAGCTTGTTCACTGGCCCGTTGGGATGGATCCTTATGACCGCGAGCGCGCGGACTTTTTGCGCCGGCTTGAGCTGCATGTTGAGCGAGTCCCGCCGGTCGGGGTGGTATGCCGCCGAACCTTTCGCATAGTTCTCATCGTCGGGCGAGACGACCGTGAACGTGAACGACTGGTTGAAAAAGTGCGCATCCCCCGTCCCAGGGTTCTGGATGGCATAAGTGAGCACGAGTAGCCGCTCGCCAGGCGCGGCGAACATTGCGCCGTCCTTCAAGATCGCGCGGGACGCGAACTCCGCCTTCTCGAGAGTGAACACGAGCTCGCTTCCCTTGGCGCCCAACCGGTATTGCGTCCCGAGCTTGCCGTTGTCGCCCGGCATCTGAACAGCACCTGTGACTGGGGCGGTCTGGTTGAACGGTAAGGCAAGTGCGATCAAGCCCACAGCAGCCGCGAAGGTAAGAGCGGAAAAGCGATTAAGTCGTGTCATTGTAATGCCCCGGGCACCTCAAACGTGAGCAGTCTACAGTCACGATAAAGGGCAAATACAAGTGGTGATTGCAGAAACTAGAGCAGGGCCCGAATTGAGCAGGGCTACTTAGACCCGACGCGGTAAGACCCGTCCCAGTCCTCGCCCGGCGGGTTCTCGGTGTACTCCAGACACCTCTTGAGCAGGATGCGAGCCGGCCCGTCCTTGTCGCGCTCGGCGACCACGGTCCGAAACCCGTCTGCCGCGCCGACAAACCGTCGTTCGCGGTAGTGCGCCATCGCAGAGTTGTGGAGCAGCGCGATCCTGATGTCGTCCGCCGTTAGCTCGTCCCTAAGACCGATCAGTTCGTACACCGATGCCGGCTGCGCGCGCCCCGACACGGCGACAAAATCGACGAGCCGCGTCACGATCGCGTCGCCCGCTTCCAGCATCGTCGTCTCACTGACCAAGACCGAGGTCTCATAGAACTTGTTCAATCCCTGTAAGCGAGAAGCCAGGTTTACGGCGTCGCCGATCACCGTGTAGTTCATTCTTTCGCGCGAACCGACGTTGCCAACGATCACGTCGCCCGTCGAGATGCCGAACGAGGCTCCGAGTAATGGCTTGCCGTGCTGGCCCCACTCGATGTGGAGCGCGCGCAAGGCTTCCTGCGAACGCACAGCAGAGACGCACGCGCACAGCGCAGAGTTCTCGACCAGAGAAGGCGCGCCCCAGAACGCCATGACGTCGTCTCCGTTGAACTTGTCGACCGTCCCGTCGTGTTCGATGACTTTTCCGCTTAACACGTCGAGGTACTCGGCCAAGACCTCGACCAGCTCCTCAGGAGGCATCATCTCGCTCAAGCGCGTAAACCCGACGATGTCTGCGAAGTAGATCGTGATGTGCTTGCGCTCGCCGCCGAGCTTCGCCTCCTGTCCCGTCGTCACGAGGTGGCGCGCGTACTGCGCCGGGACCAACTTCTCAAACGATCGCAGGGAGGTCTTCAACTGTTCGACAGCGGTCGCGAGTTCCTCAAGCTCCTCACTGTGCGTCGAGGGCAACGGCCGCGCTCCAAAATCCAGTGAGCGGATCCGTTTCGTCTCCGAGACGATCGCACGCACGGGGTTCGCTATCCTCTGTGCGAGAAGCAGCGACACGTAAATGCCCGCGAGCAGCGCGATGATCGCAAACATCACGAGTACGTTGCGGTCCGCGCCGAGGTTTCCCATAAACTCCTCAGCAGGGACGACGATCCCCAGGAGCCAGTTGGGCCGTGTCCCGCCACCGATGCGCAAAAACCCCGCGAGATGGTCGCGCCCGTCGACCTTCAGCCGTACCCTGTCCGTCGCCCCCGGCTGCAGCGGGCGCGCGGTGTCGAGGTAGTCGAAGAGCTTGCTCACGACGGGGTCGCCAAGCTCGTCCACGGTCGCGATCCGCATCGAACTGCCCTCAGTCACCAGCAGGCGGTTCGGATCCTTGTACGCGATGATGCGCGCAGGCCCTTGCGGCGACACCTCGCTCAGAAATGCGTAGCCCTTGTCGCCGATCTCGATGCGCGTCACATATCGAGAAAGGCTCGTGAGCGTGAGGTCGACGTATGCGACGCCGACCACGTCGATGCCGCTCGGGTTGATCGGCGTCGCACAGGTCACGCCCGGCGTCACCGGCTCGCCAGGCACCTCGATCGCGTGCGTCTCGGTCCACACCAACTCGCCCGTCTGCATTGCGGAGCGGTAGAACGCTTCAACCCGAATGTCGGACGGTGGCGCGGGATCAATGTCGCCAGGGAGCAGCAGACCGGCGGACCGGCGGATCGTCGTCCGCACGAGCGAACCGGACGGTGATCGCACGACCATGTCGAGCTTGACCTGTCCGTTCGAGAGCCGAACGGCGCGTACATACTCGCCAGTGTCGTCCACTACGATGCACATCGTGTTGAACTCTGGGCTGACGTTGATCAGCTCCAGCATTTGCGTGGCGAGCTCTTGAAAGCGCGTCCGGTCGAGCGGCTCGTTTACAAAACTGGAAGAAGGGCCTGCGAGCCCAGCGAGAAAGCGGCTGCGCTGCTCGGCGCGGTCGAACAGCGTGTTGATGCTGTCGTCGATCTGGTCGGCGGTTTGCTCGATGACGCGCTGGGTGAGGTCGCTCACGACCGCGCGCGCGCGCATCCAGGTGTACGCGAACACCACCAGCATGGTCGCCGATAGGATGATGGCCGTCTGCCAGCTCAAACGGGCACGGAACGACATCTTCATTTCGGGACTGGAGGGAGGTTACCCTTGGCTCCCCCAGCCCCTCTCGGGGAGAGGGGGGGTGAGGGGAATCTAGTAACCTCTCGCCCACATGGACACCGGAGTGCACAGCGGGTTTCGCATCGTTACCGCGCAGCGGCACAACCACGTGACCGACGCGGTCGTGCAGGCGCTCGAGGACGAAGTCTCCGCCGCGACCGGGTGGAAGGTCGAGCCGCCGTTCGGCAAGGAGCTCCAGAAGTCTGCCCGTGCACTCGCCGCGGCCCAGCTCCCGTTCCCAATCAGGAAGGACCGCGACCTTTTCATGGTCATGATGGGCGCGCACTGCATTCCGTTCAATGCGGCGGATTGGCTCGCGACCCGTGGCAGAAAGGTAGCGTGGATGTTCGACGCGTGGCCGAGAGACTACGAGGCGCTCCAAACGAACGTGCGGAGGTACAAGCTCGATGCCCTATTTGTGACGGCAAAGCAGTCTGCGGACCGCATGGCGCGCGCGATCGACACCTGCACGGTCAAATGGTGCGCCGAGCCCTTGGTCGACCTCGGGTTCAAGGTCAAACCGTGGGGCGACCGCACGACGGATGTGATCCAGTTCGGTCGGAAGTACGACCCGTACCACGTGCGCCTTGCGAACGACATGTCGAAGTCGCACTTGAAGTACGTGTATGAGGCAGAGGCGAAGAAGGTGATCTTCCCGACGAAGACCGAGTTCGTGTTGGGTCTCGCGGACTCGAAGATCAGCGTGTGCTTTCCGTGCGACCTCACGCACCCCGAGCGCGCTGGGGACGTCTCGACCGTCACGCAGCGCTACTTCCAGAGCTTTGCAAGCGGTTGCGTCGTCGTCGGACAGACGCCGCCTGAACTCGTGCAACTCTTCGGGTACGACCCGGTCGTCAGGGCCAACCTCGGCGACCCCGCCGCTCAGATCGAAGAGATCCTCGCCGTGCCGGAGCGGTACGCGCCGCTCGTGAGGAAGAACCTCGAAGAGGTAAAGAACCATTCGGTCGCGTACAGGATGGAATCGATTCTCCGCGACCTAGCGTGAACACGTACGGGGGGTCGCGCACATACGTCCGCGCGGCATAAGATGCTGGAAGATCAATGAAGACGACAGCGATCGTTCTGGGTTCATTCCTCGTTACAATGGGCCTGGCTGTAGTCTTTATCCACGATCGAGGCATTAGTAACTCGATCACGACGGTATTCGTATCCTTCGAACCCGCGTTCAGGATTGTCGCTTTAGCCTGGGTGCTCCTTGGTGCGCTGTTGCTCCTCTACGGCCTTCTGTCCAAACGAAGCTAGGTTTTAGCCAAGCAAGCCAGCCACGCGACCAAGAACGCCTCTTCGATGGGGTGGTCCGCAAGTGCCTGCACCTCGGGCATTTGCGTCTGGTCTGCGAGCAGGCGCAGCGCGCCGGCGTCGTCGCCGTTCGAATACAGGTCGAGCGACTCGCGCAGCACCGGCGCCGCCCCGCGCGCGTTGCGCAATGCCTCAAGCATCAGCGTGTCCCGTTCAAACCCGTCCGTAATGAACAAGCGATACGCGGCAGGCTCGATCCCGAGCAGCCGTGCCACGCCGAGCAGGCACCGCCGCCGCGCCGTGTCGGACGTGCACTCCGCCGCGGCAGAAATGATCAGCCCCGCGTCCTCGGGCGAACCGACGCAGCCAAGCGCGTACGCGAGCTCCGGCATCGCCTCGTCGCGGTGGGTGCGCAGCGCCTCCCTCACTCGCTGCGCCGTGTTCTTGAGCAGCAGTTCCGAGACCGCTTCCGCCGCAGCGATCCGGACGCTCGGGTGCGGGTCCGTCAGCGCCTCCGCGATCACCGGCTCCGCCTCGCGCGCCTCCAGGTGCCGCAACGCTTGCAGAGCCGCGCGCCGCATCTCGATGTCCTCGTGCTCTTGGGCGGCGTGGATCAAGTGGGGAACAGCGGCCTGGCTCCCGATCCGCCCGAGCGTCTTCGCCGCAGAGCGACGAAGGATCGAGCGCGGGTCGCGCAGCAGGCTGAGCAGAACATCTTCCGTGCGCTCGGTGGGAAGCCGCCCGAGCGCCTCGACCACGTCTTCGTCCAAAAGCTCGGGGTGCTCGATGACGTGGGTCAGCAGCGCCTCTGCAGGTTCTTCGCCGCCAAGCCGTGAAAGAGCGATTGCCGCCTCGCGGCGTATCCGTGGGGAGGGGTCGGTCAACGCTTTGCGGAGCTCGTCGGTCGCCATCGAGAACTTCTTGCGGCCGACCACGCTGATCGCGCGCAGGCGCCGTTCCGCGTCAGCGCTCTTGGTCAGTGCCGAGAGCGCGCGCATCCCGCTGAACGAGACCTGCCTCATCTGCTTGATCGTCTGCCTGATCGACACCGCTCCTTCCTCGCGGACCCCCGTGAGCAGCATCACGGAGACCACCCGCATCACAATGACGACCACGAACACCGTCTTGAACGCCATTTCTGCGCCCAAGGGACCTCGCAACTGGTCCATCGTCAATGATCCTAATATCGGCGCGATTCCACCCAAAACTGCAGTGGTCGTGAGGGCAGTCCCAAGGTACGAAGACCGCTCTGAAGGCTCGGCCGTCGACATGTAGAGGTTGAGCTGGGTCACGGTCACGCCCGACCACACGATCCCGTTATAGATGTGGAACACGAGCAGGATCACCG
>JANWJY010000091.1 GCA_025451715.1 Fimbriimonadaceae bacterium
CCGCAGATGGATCAAATATCGCCCGATCTGCGCGCGGCCCTCTCCCTTTTCCTGCTGGCAACGGAAGAAGCGAGCGCCGCGTTTTGGGCCATGGATAAGGACCTGACCATCCGTTGCATCGCGACGATGGGGATGCCCTTGAGCAATGGCAAAGTGACCTGGGAAGTGGGAAGGACGATCTTCGAGGTCTTCGGTACCACAGACGTGCGGCACCCTGCAATAGCGGCACACCGCGAGGCGCTCGATGGCGTCGAGACGACCGCATCGCTCGACGGAGAGTTCAAGGGAATGCGACTGCGCACCGTCCCGCTGCTCGACAACAAGGACGAGTGCATCGGTTGCGTCGGCGTTCTGAGCGGTGAATAAAAACGCGCCCCGGTCGCAAGACCGGGGCGCGCACAGAAACGAAGCGAGTCCAGACTAGGCCACGTCGTCCAGCAGGAACAGCTCCATCGAGCCGCCGTCGCTGTAGACCACGACAGGGTCGCAAGGGGCGGACAAATTGCCGCGCCGCTCGACAAGCACGCGGTACTCCGTAGGCACCAGCGCCTGCGAACCGATCGCGATGCGCGTCTTGCCGGTCACGGTCAAGAACGTCCACTCGCCGCCGACAGGGCGCGACTGTACGATGAACGAACAGCCGGGGAGGTTCGCACCGCGGTTCCACCGCAGTCGCACCGTGCCGACGCTGTTGCCGCTGCCGCTCAAGTCGCTGACGGCGAAGATCGGGCGCGGGCTCGGCGTCGTGTCGCGGATGTTCAGACCGAGCGAAATCTTCAGCGCGTCGCTGATCGCGGGGTCGGCCTGCCACTGGTTGGACCACAACTGCACTTGCTCGAACGCGGCGGCGTACGCGGCGTTCTTGTTGTTCGTCGCGGTCTTCGCGGCGTCGTGCGCGGTGGTGTAGGCGCTCACTGAGGACGCGTAGTTCGTCTGCGCCGTCGTGATCGTGCCCTGTTGGGGGAGGGAGATTCCGAGAGTCGTCGCGTTGGCGACGGCGACGGTCGCCCAGTTTGCGTACCATGCGCGGAAGAGCACTTCCGTCATCTGATAATAGTTCATCGGTGTTGGTTTCCTCGCCTCGCGGCACGGGTTTGCCTCGCCCGAATGCGAACAGCCCCGCCGACGGCGTCTGTCTCCCCGATTCCATGTATGTTTGCGGGGCCCTGCCCGTATTTCTGCCAGGATCTAGTCGCTCCGTGTTAGAAGGAAACGGCTCTTTCCTCGCAAGAAACCCCTTGACGCTCGAGAAAACCTCCGCCGTGCTAGCACCGCGCAGAGCCGCGATCGCAAGAAGCCACCCCGTGCTCGAAAGAACCGCCCCTCTCCTCTCACCAACCCGCCCCGTCTTCGAAGGAAACGCCCCGCTCTTCGCGCTTACCCGATCACCGCGGTCCGCCTGGCGGACTAGAGTCATCCGGACTCCGCTGCTCACGCTTGGCGTGGAAGGAGAGTCTGATTCACTAGATTTGCTCCGCCGTCATAGGTGCCTGGGATTGTTGTTTTTAGCTCAGGCACTCTGCCAGCGGCGGGGCTCTTCTTCCGTTACCCTGCGGCACTGCCCGTGTCCTATTATTCATGGACATCACTTAACTGGACTTGCGCTCGCGGCGCGGATTCGCAAGACTGGGCCATGTACTGGGTGTGTCCTTCTGCCGGAACGCAGGAACACGTGAGTCTGGCGACAGCTCCCCAGTACGTATTCCTCCTACCGTAGTGTGGTGCGGGAGCGAAATGCAAGATTGGAACGAGCAAGATGCCTCGGCGTCCCTGCGGGTGCTCTGGATCATCATGCTCGGGCTCTCTGTCCTGGGGCTGGTTTTCAACGCCTACCTCTCCGAGCCGTCGCCGAAGAACAGCCTGAGCGGGATTCCGGCTGTCCACGACTCCCCTTCCCCGGTTGGCGTCGGCGGGAAACGCTGATACACTCGCGATGCCCCGCCACAGAATGGGTCCGTATCGACTTCGGGCCACTTCCAGAGCACCGGCGGGGCCATCTTTCCCACACTTTCAGCCCGGGTTGCATTTTGCTACGCCCTCTTGGTAAGGTCTTGATCGATGGTATCGTGGGAGCTTAATCGCCGAGAGGCGACCCAAGGAACGGGCTCACGTGACGAGAGATGTCACTGTTCAAAAAAAACAGGCCGCCGGTGCTCTTCTTCCCTGTACGGCCCATGACGCTGGTCGAGGCGCAGGCAATATGTGCCCAGTGCGCAGACATGACTTCGCCCGAGTCCGGCTACGGGGCGTTCAACATCCCAGACTCGGCGCTGCCGAAGGGCGGCTTCGTCGGGATCGTGGAGGCGTGCGCCCGCTACTACGTCCACATCTGTCCGTCAGAGGATGACGAGCCGACTCTCTCCCGCTTTCGAGTGAAGATCGCCGTGTTCGCGTCCAGCGTTCCCCAGTGGGTGCTCGATGTGACGGACGGTGGTATCGACGTCATCAAAGGCGAGTTGGACCACGGTCAGGGACACGCCGCAGCTTATGCCGTCGCCCTTCAAGCCGTACTCTTAGAGTCGCAATCGAGGTACGGGCGTGACACCTTTGTCAGCCGAGTCAGGCAGCTTCGCTCCGAGCAAGCCCAAGCTCACTGAAGCGGTCAATCGCCGACGTAGTTCATGATGCCGATCGAGCCGATGATCTCGTTGTGCTCGTCGCGCAGGGGCAGCGCCTTGAGGACCATTTTGCTGAACTCTCCCTTGAGCCTCAGCGTGGTCTCCTCGCCGGTCAGGGCGTTCAGGTGCGCGGCGACGGCCGGAGACTTGGGGTCGTCCGTCTTGAATATCTCATAGACGCTCTTCCCTACTTCCCAGGTCACGCCAAAGTGCGTCGTCGGCATCGCTCCGTTGGCGACGATGTAGAGCGAGAGGTTCTTGTCCGTCGCCCAGACGGCGGACTTGATCTGGCTCATTGCCAGTTCGAGCAGGGCGAGCGAGGCACGGAGCTCCAGGAGCGTGTGCTCTCTGTCCGCGATGTGTTCGACGAGGTTGTCCTTGTCGATGTTGGCCGTGCGCAGGGCCTTCTCGGCGCGCTCCTTGATCACCCTGGCCACCGAGTCTGTGCGTCCCTGGCCGCCGACCTTGAGCCGGATGCGCAGCCAATACGTGTTGACGGTCCCCGTGCTCAGCTCGAGCTGGTGGGCGATCGCGTCGTTGGTGAGCCCCTGGATCGCCAGGTCGACGATCTCGGACTCGCGAGGTGACAGTTCCGTCGTGCTCATGCTTTGAGCCTCCTATGAACGCGGCTTCAGCATCGGTGCCTAAGCTTGCGCCGGAAGCTATGGATTTCATTATACGGCCCCTGTCTCGCAGATTCAAGGCGCGATTTTCGTGCGCCCAGTTCCGATAGCTTGGAATGGCCGACTCGGAACGGAGTCCTCAGAACCGGGTAACCATAAAAACGCCCTTAAATCTCAGTACAGACTAGTGTGACGTCAGAAATGAGTGCATACTAATGATGCTATGGGAACCATTTCGAAGCGGGAAGGCCAGGTGCTGGCTATGGCGGCGCAGGGCTTTACAGACGAAAGCATCGCCAAGGAGCTCGACATTTCCGTGGCTACGGTCCGGGGGTACTGGCTCCGAGTCCGGACCAAGCTGGGCGGGTCGAGCCGAGCCGAGCTCGTAGGACAGTGGATCGGGCTCAATTCCAGGACAGAGACGGCCCGAGTGGCCGAGGAGCACCAGAGCCAGACCCGGGGCAACCGGGAGGACTTTGAGCGCCTACTCGCCGAGGAGCGCACGGCCATCGACGGCGTCTTCAACAACGCGACCGCTACCCAGCGAAGACAGATCAGCGGCATTCGCAAGGACTCGGACGACGCCATGAACGGCGCCCAAGCGGCAAACTCGAACGGGTCTGCCCGGAAAGTCAAGAAGAAGGAAGCCTGACACGAAGGGCGCCCTGACCCAGTTGGGGCGCGCGTGAACCGCCAAGCCCAATCAAACTCCGGCGAGTGGCCTGGGCGACCGACTTGATCGCCCCGGCTCTGCTCGCCTCCCCTCTCCGACCCGCGATTCAGGGACGTGCTCGCCTACGGCGTAGCGTAGGCGAGGATCTGGAGAAACGCCACATCGTCCAGGAAGAACATGGCAGGATCGCCGAGCGTGCGGAGGGTAAAGGTGTACGTGCCCGGGCCAAGTCCCACGACCCTGCTGAACGAGGGTTGGTGGTGATAGGTTTGGAGGACCGAGCCGTTGAACGAGGTGTGCTTGACGCTCTTGGCCCGCAAGACGAACTGATTGCCTGCGATCGTGACGTCTAGGACGACCGCGCCGACCAGGTTCTGGCTACTGACCGTTCGCACTCCCATATCCGCGCACACGACGACGGACACCGACTCAGTGAAGACCATGGTCGACGTGACGATGGCGCCGTTTGCCTGCCACGGGCCGTTACTGAAGTCCTGTCCGATGGCGACGAGGCGTCCCGGACCGGGCGTTCCTGCCGGCCCTTGAGGACCTTGCGGACCTTGTGGACCCATCGGGCCAAGCGGACCCTGCGGACCTTGCGGACCTTGCGGTCCGATCGGGCCTTGGGCACCGTCGGCTCCCGCAGGACCCTGGGGTCCCATCGGGCCGAGCGGGCCCTGGGGACCAACCTCGCCCTGCGGACCTTGCGGGCCGACATCACCCTGCGGACCTTGTGGCCCGACTTCGCCCTGAGGGCCTTGCGGACCCATCGGCCCAAGCGGGCCCTGCGGACCTTGGGGCCCCATTGGTCCAAGCGGACCCATCGGGCCTTGCGGGCCCGGTTCTCCTTGCAGTCCCTGCAAACCCTGCAGACCCTGCAGACCCTGTGGACCCTGTGGTCCAATCGGGCCAATCGGCCCCATCGGGCCAAGCGGCCCCATCGGGCCAAGCGGCCCCATCGGGCCAATCGGTCCCATCGGGCCAATCAGGTCGGATCGGTTATAAACGCGCGCTTCGCCGGGGAACTGAATGAACCCCTCGCCGCGCGCGTTGTCGCTCAGCACGAGTCCGTTGGCGCCCACGCTTCCGTCGACGCCGAGATGGCCCGACTGCTCGTCTGGCGTGAAGAGACTCTGTAGGCGGACCCACGGGCTCTCTGCAAAACCTAGCGCGCACAAAGTGGAAGCGCCGAGAAGCCCACTGAACAGTGCGATTCTAACGGTCGTATTTTTGGACATATGCGGTCAAACTCCGTGAAGACTGGTAAGGCGCTCATGCGCCCCTAACAAGGATTATAAGGCGGTTTTGTCCGGGAATGGCTCGCATTCGTGCGATGAAGGTCGGCGCCCCACCTTTCGACCCGCCGCCGATGAGTCGTGCGAGGCGACGGGAACCGGTTCAACCGACCAGATAGCCCTTTGGCCGCGGTTTGCACTACACTCCAGTCATGTCAACCGAACAGCAGGAACCGCGCGAGGCCCAGCCCAAGCCAGAGCGCACGAGCTGGAAGGAGTGGGTCAACCCGCACGGGATGCTCTTCGCCGCCTCGACGGCGGTGTTCATCGTGCTCTTCGCCGTGCAGTCCGTCAGGGTCGCGGTCCAAGAGGGTCGGCACAGCTCTGAGCTCGACGCACAGCGTACAGAGCACACGAGCGACTTGAACGAGGTTCGCACGTCAGCGTCATTGAGCCTAGCCAGCACACTGGGAGCGAGCCTTCACCAACTCTTTGTGATGCGCAGCCAGTTCCCCGAGATCAGCAACAGGACGTTCCAGGCGGTCGCGACAGAGATGGCCGGCACGGGCGACTACAAGCTCGTGGCCGTCGCGGACAGCAGCGGCGCGATCATTGCCTCCAGCGACCTGACGCTCGTCGGCACACCGATCTCGCAGTTGCCCAAGTCGGACTCGACGTTCGTGGCAAGCTCAGAGATCAAAGAAGCCGGCGCACTGCTGGGTACGGTGAGGGTCGAAGTGCACCCTGTGACCCTGACGCCCTCCGGCTGACCAAGTCAGCCCGAGAGGTTGGCTGTCAGTGCATACGAGGACACCTAAATCCAGACTTGTTGATTGCACTGACCAATGGCACTCTTACTGGTGTACCGGCGCCTACACCCCCGGTCCAGCGAGTGCTTGCAATGACTATGTCCAAAGAACTTATCGAATGCGCCGACACATGTTCATCTAACGCCGGAGTCTGCAAAGAGTGCGCGAGCGCGTGCGAGGCGAAAGGCGGCATGGAGACTTGCGTCAAACTCTGTCACAACTGCGCCACAGTCTGCGAGCTGCACGCAAACGGCCTCTTGAACGGTGACGCCTCCAATGCAAGAGCCGCCATCGCCGCTTGCGAGGCATGCGCGGTGGAGTGCGGAAAGTCCCCGAGCATGGCGACGTGCCTGCGCTGCTCCGAGTCGTGCCGCGAGTGCGCCGGGGCCTGCAAACAAGCCGAGAGAATCAAGTCGTAGGCCGCCAGGTCCATGCTCAACACCGCTTTGCGCACAGTCGCCACTCGTGATGCTTGCCTTAAGCAGGTCTGTTAAACCCGTGCACCAGGTTCAATTCTCTGGTTTCCTGCACCGAAAAAAGTGTCCATAAGAACATGGACAGGCAAATCAAGACTTGCACAAAGTACCTGGCCAACCTAAGATGTCATCAGGGATGGCTGCACACGAATGAAGAAGAGGTGCAGCCCGATCGCCATGCACTCGACCCAGTCTGCAGGAGAAACCGAACTTGAGGGCAAGAGA
Source organism: Fimbriimonadaceae bacterium (assembly GCA_025451715.1). Taxonomy (GTDB): domain Bacteria; phylum Armatimonadota; class Fimbriimonadia; order Fimbriimonadales; family Fimbriimonadaceae; genus JADFMN01. Next base: position 6,660 of record JANWJY010000091.1, read on the forward strand.
ACACGTGCCCAAACGCCTTCCGGGCTTTGGCGGGCCGTGTTCCGCCGCAAGTGGGTCTTGGTGTGCGTTACTCTCGCCTTGTTGACGCTTGTTGTCTGGCTGGATATCCGCTTTGGATACTTGACAGGGGTTCGCGTGCTCTACATCCTGCCGATTTGGCTTGGGATCTGGATAGGGGGCGCTCCTCTCGGAATCTTGAGCGCGCTGATAGTCACGGGCATCATGGGCAGGGTCGATCTCGCAATGTTGCGCATGGATGCCGACGTCTCCGTGCTGAACGGAATCGCGCGGTTCGGATCGCTCGTGCTGGTCGTGCTGGTCATCTCCTACCTAGAGAAGAGGCTTAGCAACGCCCGGGAGATGGCGATCCATGATCTTCTGACGGGGGCGCTGAACCGCACAGAGCTGAAGTCTGTGGCGGACCAGGCGATCGCCTATTTGAAGACCGGCGGCCCAACTGTCGCGCTTGCCCTCATTGACTGCGACAAGTTCAAGCTGGTCAACGACAACTATGGCCACGCAACCGGCGATAGGGCGCTGCGCTCGCTCGCCAGGATCCTCGAGACCAGCGACGGGAAGGCGGTGACAGTGGGCAGGATGGGCGGAGACGAGTTCGCCGTCCTGTTCGTCGGTGTGACGGAGGAGAAGGTGCATGAATGGATGAGGCGCGCCGCACAGGAGTATGTCGTCGAAATGAAGAAATTCGGGTGTGACACCACGATCTCTGTCGGGCTTGCCTTCCTCTGTGAGGAGCCTATGACCTTCCAGAGACTGCTGGAAGAGGCGGACAGACAGATGTACATCCAAAAACGGCTTGGGACCCACGCTGTTGTCCACGCCGGCGGCTCGCACGTCGATGGGGACCACTCCCGGACCGTGGCCCACCATGAGCCTCGACCCGGTCACGGCCCTTCGACCAACGGCCATTGACGGCTGTCCATGATTCTATGGACACGATAAGGCAGACTTGCACAGCAGGGGCCGATGCGTAAGAATCTCACTAGTACTGGGAGTGTCTTACTGCCGGAACGCAGCGAACACACGAGACCATCAACCACTCCCCAGTACTTAAATTTCCCCCCGTTGAGAAAGGAGAACCAAAATGTCATATTCAGAAGACCGCGCAGACTCTAGGTCGCTAACGGCCGTCGTGCTCGTGCTGCTCGGAATCGCGGTCGCCGCGATCGTGTTGTACTTCGCATGGTGGTCACCGTCGAGGAACACGGACGTGATCGTGGTGCCATCCGGGCCAGGCCCAGCCGGCCCTGCTGGCGAACAGGGAGCACAAGGAATTCAAGGCACCCAAGGCAACCAAGGCAACCAAGGAGACCAAGGAGACCAAGGCACGACAGGCACCGCAACTGGCGGCACCACAACGTAAGAGCTACTCGAGCCGAGCTTGGCCCCGGAAGGTGATTTCGATCACTGACCGGGGCCGCTCGGCAATAAGGCTAGTCTGTCGCGACTTCACCGGGCAGGTCCGGTTCCTCCGGTTCTTGATGGCGCCACGCGTTGAAGTAGCGCAGGAATATCGGGATGACGGCCGCGAAGGGCAGGGCGATGAACGCGCCGACCATGCCGAGAAGCGAAACCCCGACCATGATGGCGAGCAGCACGGTCAGCGGTGAAAGCTTCAGGGCCCTGCCGTACACGCGTGGCACCAGCCAGTAGTTGTCGAAGTTGTGGTAGGCGACGAGGGCGATGAGGACGTAGAGGGCCTTCTCGTCGCTCACTCCATACGCGCTGACGATAGCCGGAATGCTGCCCAGGATCGCGCCGACGATCGGGATGGCGTCGAAGATGGCCATGATCCAAGCGAGCGCTAGCGCGTTTGGGACGGAAAACACGGTCAAGAGGACGTAAATGAACAGTCCCGCACAGAAGGACGTGATCAGCTGTCCCCGGAGATATGCGCCGGCCTGTTCGCCGAACTCGCCGAACATCTGGCGGACCTGGAGGCGGTTCTTGCGCGGAACGAAGCTGACCATGGCGGTCGCCACGGCGGGCCCCTCGACGACAAAATAGGCCGTGAGCATGAGCACGGTCACGAAGCCAGTCACGAGGGTGAACGCTGAGAACACTACCTCCCTCACGGCGTGAGGCTCGGTCTTTGACGGCAACGTGGCGACCTTGAGCTTGTTGAGCATCTCCGCCATCTCGGGAGAGCTCTTCGCGACCTGTGCCTGAATCTGCCTAAAGGCATTGTCGAAGTCGCCGGCCAAGGTGTTGAGCTGTGTGACGACTGGCGGAATTGTGACGGCGATCAGCGCTAGGATCCCGAGCAAGAGCGTGACGACGACGAGAGTCGTGGCGGTCTTGCGGTTGTACTTGTGCTGGACCCGCCTGACGAACGGCGTCAAGGCTGCAACGAATATCAGCGAGATGAGGAGGAGCAGGGCGACGGGCCAAAGTTTGACCAACATGTACACGATGAACAGGCACACCAGAACCCCGCCCACGCCGAAGAAGATCGCAAGAGCGCGGTCCCTTACAGAATCCAATTGTTCGCTAATCTGCTCGGGCTCCATCGTCTATTTACAGGACGACACCGCGTACAGATTGGGCGCGGAGGCCCGATCACCGACGGAGAAAAAGTCTTCGTGCGTCCGATCAAAAACCAGGTAAGTGCCATCTGCCGAATCAGGCTAGTTCCCGAGGATAGTGGCGTAGCATGAGATGTGCGCTCGCAGGTGCGTGCGCAGTGGAAACAAAATGACAACTGTTCTCATCGTCGTCCTTCTCGTAGTCCTCCTCGGCGGAGGCGGCTGGTACTGGCGCGGCCGTCGCTAGGCGCGCCGACCTCTTCCCTTCAACTCGCGAGACGCTGCCTAGTTCTGGTGCCTCGCAACGGAAACCAAATGACAATCACCCAAATTGTAGTTGTGCTCGTGCTCTTGCTTGCCGCCGGGATCTGGTACTGGCGCGACCGTCGCTAGGAGCGCGCACGCTGTGCGTGCATTCTTGAACGGAAGCCGCCCGGCTCGTGCCGGGCGGCTTGGTTCAAAGGTCGGCGATGAGGTCGATGACTTTCACCGACCTAGCCTACTCAAACGACTACGCAACGCTTCGTCCGCGAATCAGGTTCACGAGGACGACGATGACCGCGACGACGAGCAGGATGTGCAGCAACCCGCCGAGGGTGGTCGAAGTTACCATTCCGAGAATCCACAGAATGGCGAGGATGAGAACGATTGTCCACAACATGGTAACTGAAGGATACGACCGTTCGCTGAGCGATACAAGTCTCGTGTTTCGCGTCCGTGAATCTGCTGACAACGATCACTAACACTTGCGCGTTAGGAAGTGCTGAAAAGCCCAGATCTCACAGGCAGCTACCGCTTACATATCGTCGAGAGTGTTGTGCCAGCAGGCGCAAGAGGTCCTAGTCGATTCAGAGCGTATTCTCGCATCGTTCTCCAGGCTCAGACTAGGGTGTTGGAGCAATCGTGTCCGTGGGATTGATGACAGCGAATACCCAGGCTTGCAGGGGCCCACTTCGGGCTGTAGCCTAGTGGCTGATGATCACAACTACACCTCAAAACGCGAGGAGCAGACCAGTCTTGATGCACCTGAAGGGCATCCTGGCACTCGTCGCGGTCTCCGTCGCTTGCGCAGCGAGCGCGCAGTCGATCCGTGCGACAGTGGACGGCAATCTGGTCCACTTCCCGGACGTCCAACCCGTGATGGTCAATGGCCGAGTCATGGTTCCGGTCCGCGGTGTGTTCGAGCACATGAACGCGAACGTAACTTGGGACTCGTACAACCAGACGGTGAATGCAACGCACGCCGGCCACGTCATTTCTCTCAAGGTCAACTCTTACACCGCGACCGTTGACGGTCGACTGGTCAACTTGGACTCCCCCGCGACCATGCGGTCCGGCAGAGTCCTGGTTCCCCTTCGCTTCATCAGCGAGTCGCTTGGCGCAGGAGTCGAGTGGCTCGAGGCTTCACGAACAGTGGAGATCACGAGCGCCGTGACCGCACCGCCCTATGGTGGCAACTACACGACGATGCGCATGGACACGGGCACGGTCATTCCGTTCCGTCTGAACCAGCGGCTCTCTTCGTCCGAGTCGTCTGCCGGTGACAGGTTTACAGCAAGCCTCGACACCAGCGGACTCTCCAACTATCAGGGCCTGCCCCCAGGAGCACTCTTGGAGGGCCACGTGGACGTCGTCCGCGCGAAGACCGGTACCACACCGGGCGTCCTCGGCCTCAAGTTCGACCGCATTCGCTTGCCGGACGGCCAGGTCTACACGGCATACGGCACGCTGATCGGGCTCGACAAGGACAGCGTCGAGAACGACAACGGTCGACTGGTCGCGAAGAACTCTGCTAAGGACAACAACCTGAAGTACGTCGGATACGGTGCAGGAGCCGGTGCGCTCGTCGCCATCATCACGGATGGCAACATTCTCACCAACTCCCTCATCGGCGGCGCACTTGGATACCTGTTTGGAGAAATCCAGAAGGACCCATCCAAGGCGAACAACGTCGTGCTCGATGCCGGATCCAAGTTTGGGATGCGACTCACGAGCGACTTCACGTTCAAAGTTCCAGCGTCGCCTTAACTCCAACCACAGATAGGGGAAGATTAGCGCCGAACGCGTCCCTGCCGGGAAACCGGTGGGGATCGGCGTTTTAAGTGGGCATCGGAACGATTCTCGACCGATGAGTTTGTGCGAAAATGGGCCATGGCAAAGGATCTGACGAGGCGCGACGTTTTGAAGGGCACTGCGGCAGCAGCCGTTGGGCTGGCTGCGGTCGGAGCGGCCGCAGAAGAGAGTCAGACTCCCAAGCCCAAACCTGCACCCCAGAACGGACGGCTCCGGCTCGGGATCATCGGCTCGGGCGGCAAGGGCTGGAGCGGGATGGAGCAGGCAGCGGAGCACGGCGACGTGGTCGCGATCTGCGACGTCGACTTTGAGAACCGCCTCGGCGCGATGAACGTGCACCGTCGTGCGGCGTCGTTCAACGATTATCGTACGATGCTCAGTGTGATGCACGGTTCGATCGACGCTGTCGTGATCAGCACGCCAGACCATCACCACGCCATCGCTTCCGTGCTCGCTATGCAACGCGGCATCCACTGCTACACCGAGAAGCCGCTGACGCGAACGATATCGCAGGCAAGGATGCTCGCGGAGCTGGCGCGCAAGACTGGCGTCGCGACCCAGATGGGGAACCAAAGCACGTCGCACACACCGATGCGCAAGGTCGCAAAGCTAATCCGCGACGGGCACTTCGGCGCTGCGAAGGACGTCCACCTCTGGACAGACCGCGCGGCAGGGTGGTGGCCGCAGGGCGTCGCTCGGCCCGAGCCCGCAACTGCGCCCGACAAGATCAACTGGGACGTGTGGCTGGGCCCGAGCGCAGACCGCCCGTTTGCAAACGGCTACCACCCGTTCGCGTGGCGAGGATGGTGGGACTTCGGCACCGGTTCGCTCGGCGACATGGGCTGCCACATCTTCAACATGCCGTTCATGGCGCTCGACCTCCGCGATCCGGAGTCGGTGCAGGCACAGACGAGCGGGCACAACCGCGACAGCTTCCCTTCTTGGTCGATCGTTCACTACGAGTTTGGCGAACGCAACGGCCGCGCGCCGCTGACGCTCTCATGGTACGACGGCGGCAAGAAGCCGGAGCAGTCGCTCGCGCCTGGCATGGAGTACGGCGGTAACGGCGTCATCGTCGTGTGCGAGAAGGCGACGATCTTCAGCCCGAACTCCGACAACATGGACTTCCGAATCGTCGGAGGCGGCACGATGCCCGATGTGCAGGTCGACGAGTCGCCTGGGCACATGGCTGAGTTCGCCCGCGCCTGTCTAGGCGGGCCGCCAGCGGTCTCCAACTTCCCCAACTACTCAGGTCCGTTGACAGAGACGGTGCTACTCGGCAACCTCGCGATCTGGGCGGACGGTCCGAAACTGCTGTGGGACGCAAGGCGGATGAAGGTCCGTGGCACGGACGAGTTCGACTCGCTGATCAGGCCGACGTACCGTGAGGGCTGGGAGATCTAGAGTGGGCAGTTAGCCGCCGATCCCTCGCCATCGATACTTAGGCGGCGCCGGGTTCGAAACGATTACCTGCGCGGATGCCGGTGGGATCGGTCGGATCTTAATGTTGCGATACGTAACGGCGCCGTGGTCGCCCTGGAGCCCGATCATTCCTTTGTCCGCTTTTGCAAAGTAAGGATAGCGTGCGAACTTGCTCTTCTTGACTCGAGACCAGAAATCGTCGCTTCCCCACACAAATTGGTAGTAGTGAACGCCGTTCAGCTCTGTCTTACAGGCTGTCGGTGAAATGAGCACGCGGAGCTTGTTCCATTCTCCGGCGGGCTTTTGCGCGTCGGTCTCGGAGCGGTAAAGCTGATAGAGATAGCCGCTGATCTCCACGCCTTCTTCGGCCGGATGGTCGTAGAGCTGAATCTCGGGCCCGCTCTGCCACATGGTCTCGCCCTCGTTCGTCGCGCGAATGATGATGCCGCTGTTCTGGTCCTTGCCGAGGTTGAACTCGAGTGTGAGCTCGAACCAGTCGTACAGTTCGTTGGTGACGATGTCGCCCGGGTGCTTTGCGGCATCGCAGATGAGTGTACCGTCCTTGACGACCCACCCTTCGTGGACAGTCGTCGCCTTGTAGTTGTGCCAGCCGGATGTCGACTTGCCGTCGAACAGGAGCTGCCAACCATCGCGAACCTCGGCGGCGGTCAGCGAGTTGTGCGCGGGCTGGGCTGCAATGAGCAAGGCGAGGGCGGCGACCATGCCTCTATTCTTGCAGACGCGGCGCTAAAACCGCAATGAAAGGGACCAGGTCGTGTACCGGCCTTGGCACGAGCCGATGAACATCGAGGCCTGCGCGGGCCTGCCAGACTGCGGGATGTCGAACAGCCTGACGGCCAGGCCGTAGTTCCAGCCGAATCCGTCGTTCTCGACCATCGCGCGAGTTCCGCGCACCAAGGGCGCGCTCACACTGGCAAACCCCTTGCTGAAACGGCGGGTGCCGGCTCCGGCTGTGAGGTACACGCCGTCGCCCGCTTCGTACGTCGTCGCTACGAACAAGGACTGTGCCGACTCGTGGTAGTCAGGGGTCGTCACGGTGTTGTCGAGCAGGTCTTGGACGCCGACTGAAAAGCCGAGCCTACCAGACTGTCGGTTCGGCGAAACCTGGAGGTTGACCACGCGGTCCTCAGGAAGCCGGCTGGTCTGCACGAGTGAGACGCCGAACGTGGCGTCACTGAACCGCATCCCGAAAATGACCGCCGCCGTACCGTTCGATCCGTTCGTCGCAACGTCGCCGTCGAACCACGCGAGCGATCCGGACGCGCTGGTCGTGCCGCCGATCAGCAGCGCGCTCTCTCCATCGAGGGTATAGCCGATTGGTGTGCTCAGCGTGAGCGCGCCCTGGATCGCAGGGCGGCCGTTAGGGAGCACGGCTGCGCCGCCGCCTGGTAGGCCAGAGAGCGATCGCGCCTGGGGGTACTGGCGCTTGCCTGCGAATCCTGCCTGGGCGTACGAGAGGGCTGCCAAGCTAACGAGACCGAGTCCAAGGAGCACGCGGAAGTGCTGCATGGACACTCAGGGCGCAACCCCCGTGCCGTGCAATTAGCGGCCCAAAAACCCGGTAATCCAGGTTAGAAATCGTACTTGCCGATGTTGCTTTTGTCGAAGGTCAGGAGCTCGTTCGCGATCACGATGTTCAGCGGACCGACGGTGCGCTTGCCGAAACCTGGGACGTCGATTTCGTCGCCCGGCTTCGGCTTGAGC
>JANWJY010000092.1 GCA_025451715.1 Fimbriimonadaceae bacterium
CGTGTGCATGTCTACGAACCCGGGCGTGATCCATAGGCCCGTGCAATCGTATACTTCGACCGCGTCGGTCTCGTCCACCGTCTCACCCACATCGCTGATCTGCGCGTGCTCGATCACCACGCTGCCGACGATGTCGAGCTCTTGCGACGGGTCGAGGATGCGACCGTTCTTCAGGACCGTCTTCATGCTAACTGTGCCTCCTTTGCCTCGCGGAACACCCAGTCAAGCACCGCCATCCGCACGAACACCCCGTTCGTCACCTGGTCGTTGATGCAGCTCGAGTCGCTGTCGGCGATGTGGTCGTCGACCTCCACTCCGCGGTTGAGGGGGCCGGGGTGAAGCACGATCGCCTCGGCGGCCGCGTAGCGCAGCGTCGAGCGGTTGATCTGGTACATGCGCGTGTACTCGCCAGTTGAGCTCAGCAGGCCGTCGCTCATGCGCTCCCTCTGCAGACGCAGGCACATCACTACGTCTGCGTCGGCGATGCCTGTGGCGAGGTCGTAGTAGACGGTCCCCGGCAGCTTGCCCGTGTGCGAGGGCAGTAGCGTGCGGGGGCCGACGAACCGCACCTCCGCACCGAGTTTGTGCAACAACCAAGCGTTGCTCCGCGCGACGCGCGAGTGCTCCACGTCGCCGACGATCGCCACCCTCAAACCTTGAATGTCCCCTTTCCGCTCCAAGATCGTGAGCGCGTCGCCGAGCGCCTGCGTCGGGTGCTCGTGCTGGCCGTCCCCGGCGTTGATCACCGGGCCGTCGAAGTAACGGGCGGCGAGCACAGGCGAGCCGGAAGCCTGGTGTCGCATGACGAGCGCCTCTAGCCTTTCGTACCTAAGGGTGAGGATCGTGTCCTTGAGCGTCTCGCCCGTGCTCATCGAGCTGCCGGCGCCACTGAAGTTCACGGTGTGGTAGCCCAGGTAGTGCGAGGCCTGTTCAAAGCTCACCCTCGTGCGCGTGGAGTTCTCGAAGAACAGCAGCCCGACCGACTTCTCGTTCCGCCGTTCGACCCTGCCGCCACCGACGATCAGCTCCTTGTACTCGGCCGCCGTACTCAATATTTCGGTGATCTGCGTCGGCTCGAGAAGGCGCATCGCCAACAGGTGGCGGCTCACTTGCCCACCGCCTCGCGCTCATCCGCCTTCTGTAGCACGACCTCGTCCTCTCCCTCGATCTCGTGGAGTTTCACCGCTACGTGGTCGGCCCGGTCGGTCTCGACGATGCACCCACTGAAGTCGGGCTGGATCGGCAATTCACGGTGGCCGCGGTCGACGAGCACAGCGAGCTTGATACTCTTCGGCCTTCCGTACTCGATCAACGCGTCCATCGCGGCCCTGATCGTCCTTCCCGTGAAGATCACCTCGTCCACGAGCACGACGTGCTTGCCTTCGACCTCGAACGGGATCTCGCTCTCGTCCTTTGTGACCGCGCGCTCGTCGTCGCGGCTGCCGGTGACGTCGAGCTTGCCGCAGGGGACCGTTGTGCCCTCGACCTGGGTCATGGCGAAGGCGAGGCGCTTGGCGACGGGGTAGCCGCGCCGCAGGACACCGACGACGACCAGGTCTTGCGCCCCCTTGTTGGCCTCAAGGACCTCGTGGGCCATGCGTCCGAGCGTTCGGCGCATCGCGGCGGCGTCCATGATCACCGTGCCCATCTGCACGATTATGGCGGAGCCCAAGGTTGGGTTCAAAGCCTTTCGGCCAGGGCCCTCGCCTTTTCGACTGTCTTGAAGTGCAGCTTCCCGACCGCCCGCAGTCCTTCGACTCCCTTTGCCTTGATGATCCTCGCGGCGGTCTCGTCGACCTGGGGCCCTGCTCCCTTGGGGAGCGGTGTCCCGCCCTCATCGCCGAGCCGCTTGAGCCTTTGCAAGAACTCGGCCCTGGCGAGCACGCTCGCGGCGGCGACGGCGAGGTCGGCTTCGGCGCGGACCACCGACACGAGCTGAATGTCCATGCCCTTCTTCTTGAGCAGGCTGTGCAGGTAGGCGGGGTTTGCGAACTGGTCGCTGATCGCGAGCTTGCACGGCTGCTTTTCAAGTACCTTCTGGATTGCTTGCGCGTGCCCCCAAGCGAGCAGCTTGTTCAGGTTCTTGATCTCGGCGTAAAGCTCGTTGTACTTCGACGGGCCGATCGCGACGATCTCGAACGGGCAGTGCTTCTTGATCACCCTTGCGAGGTCGGTCGCCCGCTTGTCGGTGAGCTTCTTGCTGTCCATGACGCCCTCGAGCTCGGCGTAGTGGTGGGGGGCGACGTAGCAGGCTGCGATCACGAGCGGGCCGAAGAAGTCACCCTTGCCGCTCTCGTCGACGCCAATCCTTTCGTCCGCCATCGCCGGGCTACGTTACCACCCCTAGCGGAGGTTCTCCGGGTTCAGCCCAGCAAGCTCTGGATGCACGAACACACCGTCTTTGCGGACCAGGGTGCCGTCGAAGTAGATCTCCCCGCCGCCGTACTCCGACCGCTGGATGCAAACGATGTCCCAGTGCACCGCCGAGCGGTTGCCGTTGTCTGCATCGTCGTACGCGTTGCCCGGCGTCATGTGGAACGAGCCGCCGATCTTCTCGTCGAAGAGCGTGTCCTTCATCGGGTGCAGCACGTAGGGGTTGTAGCCGAGCGCCCACTCGCCAAAGTAGCGCGCGCCCTCGTCGGTGTCGAGGATCTCGTTCATCCTGTCGGTCTTGTCGCCCGCGTGCGCCTCGACCACCTTCCCGTCCTTGCACACCAGCCGCACGTCCTTGAACTCCGTGCCCTGGAAGAGTGAGACTGCGTTGTACTGCACCGTGCCGTTCACGCTGTCGCGCACGGGCGCGGTGAAGCACTCGCCGTCGGGGATGTTGCGGCGGCCGTAGCTCTGCCGAACGCCCACGCCCTTGATGCTGAAGCTGATGTCCGTGCCGTTGCCCTTGATCTCGACGCGGTCGGTCTTCAGCATGAGCTCGCGAAGAGGCTCCGCCGCCTTCTGCATCTTGGGGTAGTCCATCGTGCACACGTCGAAGTAGAAGTCCTCGAACGCGTCGGTCGACATTCCCGCCTGCTGCGCCATGCTTGGGCTCGGCCACCGCAGAGCGACCCACTTGGTGTGCGGCACTCGCTGACCGAGCACGACCGGTTGGGTGTAGTGCTTCGACCACAGCATCTGGACGGAGCCCGGAACGTCGCCCATCTCGCTCACGTTGTCGCCGCCGCGCATCGCGATGTACGCGGTCATCTTCTTCATCTCGAACATCTCGATCTCGGCGATGGTCTTGACGTTCTGCTCGGTCATGCCCATCTGGAGCTGCCTGCGGATCCGGCCCGACTCGATCCTGGTGACGACCTGCGCGCCCTTGCTCCTCGCAGTCCGAACGACCTCGGCGACCGCCTCATCGGGGATGTCGAACGCGTGCACGAGCACGGTGTCCTCTCCGGAAAGCTCTGTGGAGTGGGAGCAGAGGAGTTCGGCGAGCTTTGACACGCGGGGGTCGAGCATGAGGGAGAGTATGAAGGCTACAAGGTTTCGGGGGCACCATCCCGCCTTCGAACCTCAATAGTGCCAGTCGACGTTCGTGACTTCCTTGGCGTGCTTCTCAATGAACAGGCGCCGGGGTTCGACCTTGTCACCCATCAGGCGGCTGAACATCATCTCGATCTCCGCCTCGATCTGCGGGTCGAAGTTGATCTGCACGAGGCGGCGGCCGGCCGGGCTCATCGTGGTCTCCTCGAGCTGCTCGGCCATCATCTCGCCGAGGCCCTTGAACCGCGTGACCTGGAACTTCTTGCGCTTGAGGTTCTCGACGATCTGGTCGCGCTCGGCCTCGGTCGCTGCGTAGTACCGCTCGTTGCTCCCCGCCTTCACGACGAACAGCGGTGGCTGGGCGAGGTACACGTGCCCGTGCATGATGAGCGGCTTCATGTAGCGGTAGAAGAACGTCAGCAACAGCGTCCGGATGTGCTCGCCGTCTACGTCGGCGTCCGTCATGATGATGATCTTGTGGTAGCGCAGCTTTTCCAGGTCGAAGTGTGAGGTCTTGCCGTTCTTCCCGCCAGTCTCCGTGTCATCACCAAACCCCGCTCGCCCGGTCTCCACGTCAATGCCGACGCCGAGCGCCGCTATGAGCGCCTTGATCTCCTCGTTGTCGAGCGCCTTGTCCAGCCGTGCCCTTTCGACGTTGAGGATCTTGCCCCTCAGCGGTAGTACGGCCTGCGTCATGCGGTCGCGTGCCTGCTTTGCCGAGCCGCCCGCTGAGTCGCCCTCGACGAGAAATAGCTCGCACTCGCGTGGGTTCTTGCTCACGCAGTCGGTGAGCTTGCCCGGCAGGCCGAACGAGTCCATTGCCGACGAGCGCTTGACCGCTTCTGCGGCCTTCCTCGCCTCTTCGCGCGCGCGCTGTGCGATCGCGGACTTGTCGACGATCCCTTTGGCCACTCCGGGGTTCTCCTCAAGGAACTCGAGCAGGCCGTCGCCGACGAGCGAGTTGGTCGCGCCCTGCACCTCGGGTGTGACGAGCTTGACCTTGTCCTGCGAGTTGTAGCTCGGGTTCTCGAGCTTCAGCGCGATAACCGCAGTGAGGCCCTCTGCCACGTCGTCGGCGGTGAAGTTCTTGTCCTTCTCCTTGATCAGGTTCATCTTGCGCGCGTACTGGTTGATCACGCGGGTGAGCGCCTGGCCGAATCCGGAGACGTGCGTTCCACCGTCCGGTTGGTGGATGTTGTTGGAGTAAGCGAGGATGTTCGTGTGGTAGCCGCGGTGGTACTGCATCGCTATCTCGATCTCCATGTCCTCGCGGACGCGGTGGAAGTAGATTGGCTTGTGCAGCGGGTCCTCGGACTCGTTCATGTCCTCGACGAGCTGCACGATGCCCTGCTTGAACATGAAGGTCTCGTTGTGCTCGGGCTCGATCTCGTCGATGAACTCGATCGTGAGTCCGGCGTTGAGGTAGGCGATCTCCTTGAGCCGGTACTTGACCAGGTTCCGATCCATGTCGACGGTCGTGAGGATCGTCGCGTCGGGCTTCCACTGGATCTTCGTGCCTGTCTTGCTCGACTTAGCCGTCTGTTTGACAGGCTCGACCGGCTTGCCCTTCTTGTACGTCTGGGTGAAGATGCCGCTGTCGCGCTGAACCGTCGCCGTAAGCCACTCTGAAAGCGCGTTCGTACAGGAGACGCCGACGCCGTGGAGCCCGCCTGAGACCTTGTATCCGCCGCCGCCGAACTTGCCGCCGGCGTGGAGCTTGGTCATGATGATCTCGAGCGCCGAGAGCTTCTCCTTCTTCATGATCCCGACCGGGATGCCGCGGCCGTTGTCCTCGACGCTGATCGAGCCGTCCTTGTACATCTCGACGACGATCTTGTCGCAGTGCCCTGCGAGGGCTTCGTCCACGGAGTTGTCGAGGACCTCCCTGAACATTTGGTGAAGGCCCTTCTTCCCGTTGTCGCCGACATACATCCCAGGGCGCTTGCGGACGGCCTCAAGCCCCTCGAGGACCTGGATGTCCTCGGCGCCGTAGCTGGTCTCGATCTTCTTCGAGATCGACTCCACGACGTCGTGGTTGGAGGCCCTTTTCTCCTCTTTCGGCTTCTGCTCGGGCTGCTTTTTGACTGCCATTTTTGGTCGCTCGAAGCGCGCCTTCCGCAATACGCGATTCTGGTCGGATTTTACCCCTTGTGAGGGGGTGTTTGGGGGACGTTCGGAGGCCCGGAAGTTCGGATGTTCGGAGGTGATTTCTGGAGGCGGAATCCGTACATCCGAACCCCCCGAACTTCCTGACTTCCGAACCCGCAGGTATCGTCTCCCACGATGCCCTTCTACGAGAGCGTGCTCCGACCACTGCTCTTCTTGATGGAGCCTGAGAAGGCGCACAACTTGGGGCTGTGGGCCGTGTCGCACGGGCTCGTTTCTGCCAAGGCTCCAGACCGTGCGCTTGCGAAGTCCGTCTTCGGCGTGCGGTTCCCCAACCCGGTCGGTCTCGCGGCGGGGTTCGACAAGAACGCGGTCGCGCTCTCGCGGTGGAAGGACCTCGGATTCGGGTTCGTCGAAGTCGGGACGGTGACACGGCACGCGCAGCCGGGAAACCCGCGGCCCCGCATGTTCCGTCTCCCTTCCTCGCGGGCGATCATCAACCGGCTGGGTTTCAACAACCTGGGCGCGGATGCGGCGGCTCGGAACATGGAGGGCGTTGCAGCTGGGATCCCGGTCGGGGTGAACATTGGGAAGTCCAAGGTGACACCGCTAGAGGAGGCGCATCTCGACTACGCGTACTCGTTCCGGGCGTTGGCACGGTTCGCAGACTATGTGGTCGTGAACGTGTCTTCTCCCAACACTCCGGGCCTACGCGAGCTTCAGGAGCGCGACTCCTTGACGCGGATCCTGGCCGGGTTGAAGGAGATCGACGAGCGAAAGCCGTTGTTCGTGAAGATCGCCCCCGACCTCTCGCTCGGCGCGATCGAGGACGTGGTCGCCGTGTGCCAGGAGCTGAAGCTGACGGGCATGGTGTGCACGAACACCACGGTCTCGCGCTCCATGCTGACGTCCGACTCCGGAATCGAAGGCGGCCTTTCAGGCGCGCCTTTGACCTCGATGGCCGACGAGACCCTGCGGTTCGTGCGCGAGCTTTCGCCGGATCTGGTCTTGATCGGGGTCGGCGGGGTCATGACGCCGGAGGACGCCAAGCGCAAGCTCTCCGTCGGCGCCGACCTCGTACAGGTCTACACGGGCTGGGTGTACGGCGGGCCTGGGTTCGTGCCAGATGTTTTACGAACGATTTAGAATTGCCACGCTCAGCGGCGCGCCGTGAGTCGTGGCTATCATCCTGATCGCTCTACGAGCCACAGAACAATTCCAGTCACGGTAGTTATAGCGAGCACGACTGCCAAAGTGCGGAACACCTTGTCGAATCGCTCGAGATAGCCGCTCGTGTTCACCAGTTGATCATCGAGAAGCTCTTGCCAGTCTCTAACGGCTCCCTCGTATTCTTCACGCCTAGACTCGTCACCCTGCAACTCGCGCACACGTGCAAAGACCTCGTCCATTTTTTTGTCCCTCGAGATGAACTCCTCATGGGAATCCTTCATTTCGCGCAGGGGACGCCAGAAACGCGCGAGAAAGCTGCTGACTGCTCTCGAAGAACGCAAGGCGAACTTTGGAGAAGCGAGCACCGCGCCTGCATAGACCAGCCCGAGCACCGCAAGCACTCCCAAGACTGTGTCCATCTCACCTCTCCCCAGGAAGCACGATCCCTCGCATGATCACGCGCTGCGCGAACAGGAACACCAGGATCGTCGGCACAGCCGCCAGCGTCACCGCCGCCATCATCACCGACTTCGGCGCGATCTGCTGGAGCTGGTAGATGAACACCATCAGGGTCCACACGTCGCGATCCTGCGCCACCAGAAACGCGTACAGGAACGCACCGTACGCCCCCATGAACGCCAGCAGCCCCATGTAGCCCATGACCGGCTTGCTCAGCGGCAGGGCGAGCCGGAACAGCATCCGCCACTCGCTCGCGCCGTCGATCTGTCCGCTCTCGAAGACCTCGCGGGGCAGCGACTCGAAGAACCCCTTGAGCAGGAAGATCATGTACCCGTTCGCGGCAGTCGGCAGCACCAGCGCGGCGAAGGTGTTGAGCAGCCCGAGGTTCTTGAGCAGCAGGAAGTTCGGGATCATCGCGACTTCGGCGGGGAAGGCCATCGTCGCGAGCAGGAACACGAGAACCTTCGCGGTCGCCTTCATCGGGAAGCGGGCGAGCGCGTACGCGGCGAGCGGGTTCACCGTGAGCTGGATCGCCACCGCCAGGAAGCAGAAGATGACCGTGTTCCATAGCGCGCGGCCGTTGAGCGCGACGTAGTCGATCACGTAACGGTAGTTGCGCGTCGACATCTCCCGCTTGGTCTCGGTCTCGTTCTTGTGGAGCACGGAGAGGTCGAACGCGCGGATCGGATACGACGTGTAGACTCCCAAGTTGGCGACGTTGTCATGAAACGGCTCTACGAGTACGTCGGGCGCTCCCTTTTCCGCAAACTCGAAGAAGAGGCCCTCAATCTCTTCATGGAACCCGGGAAACTCGATCTGCTCGAACGCTGTGGCGTCTCCACGAATTCGGACGGGGACATCGCTTAACCGTCCCTCGAACTTCGATCTCAGCCATTCCTGGAACACGCGCTCCAATCGGACCGGAATCCGGAACTCCGCCGGAAGCGTCGCCTTGAACTCGAGCCAGTCGTCCCACTTCTGCCCTCTCTTCGGCTTCCAGTCGGGGCGAAACAAAAGCTCGTTCGGCGGCACGACCGTCTGGAACGCCTGATTCAGCTCGCTGTACGACTGGTTCAGTGCAGCAATGTCGCCGTCGAACTTCTCGCGGAGCCATCCCTGGTAGCGCAGTTGCAGCCGCCCGGTGACGTTGTTCGGTGGGTTGCGGAACGCCGCGACCCACTGGTCCGGCGGTAGTGCCACCAGCAGCTTCTCGTACTCCGCGAGCGTCGCCTCGTCGGCTTCTGCACCGATCGAGTACGACTGCATCATCGAGAGGTCGCCGGCGTACTTCTCTGTGAGGTACTTTTCCTCCAACGCCGCGCGGTCGGTCCAGAAAGCTGGGATCAGCTTGCCGTCGTTCTGGTCAGTCGGCCCCTTCATCCCGGTCGAGACCATCGAGAAGAACGGGTACAGCGTGGTCAGGGCGCCCAGGCAGAGCAGCCCATAGAGCACGGCCATCGCCAGCCGCGCCCTCGGCCTTTTCCGACCCACCCGACCAACGAGGGACATTGGCCCGAGTCTAACCGAACCCGCCACCCCGCTGATCCAGCCGTCCGCGCCGCCCCTCCTCCACACGCAGAAATACGGGCATGGCCTCAAACCCCGTAATTCTACGGAATACTGGTAATTATACTAGGTACCAGGCAATTGTCACAGGGAATAAGGCGTTCAGTAAGGTTCGCCGCGCGTACCAGCGCAGAAGCCAAGGAATGGCTGCTCAGCGGGCCTCACGGAGGAAAATCAGAATGTCTTTTCGCATCAACACCAACGTATCGGCGATGAACGCGCTCCGAAACCTGAACACCACTGGCATGGAGTTCGCCGGCTCGATCAACAAGCTCTCAACGGGCCTACGCATCAACTCGGCGGCTGACGACCCGGCCGGTCTCATCGCCTCTGAAAACTTTCGCGCGCAGATCAGCGGCGTAACACAGGCTATCAAGAACAGCCAGGACGCGCTGAACTATTCCAAGACCGCAGAGGGCGCGCTCGACGAGATCTCTCGCCTGATGAGGGAGTCGCGCTCGCTCGCAGTGCTCTCGGCCAACACCGGGACGCTGAGCACCTCGCAGCTCCAGGCGAACCAGACGCAGATCGACCTGATCACGCGGTCCATCGACCGCATCGCCCAGCAGACGCAGTTCGGCAGAAAGAAGATGCTCGACGGCTCCGCCGGCGTGAACGCGGTCATCGTCGACTCGGTCAACTTGAAGTCGATGACGCTCAGCGGCGAGATCGGCGACCAGACACTCTCGGCAGACGGCGCAGTCACGGTCGACGTAACGACTGCCGCCACCAAGGCGACCCACACGGGAACGCGCACCACGGCTGCCGTGGACCTCGCGACCTACACTTCAACCGCGCTCGGCGCAGCCGGATCGTTCTCGATCAACGGACTGACCTTCAACGTCCTTGCGACCGACACGTTCGGCGCGGTCGTGCAGGAGATCAATGAGAACTCTGGCCAGACTGGCGTGGTCGCCGAGGCCGTGTTCAGCGGCGGCAACGGCCAGATCGTGCTACGACAGACCACGTACGGCGCGAACTTCAAGGTCAACCTGGTCGACGCGAGCGGCGTGATCCAGGCCGCCTCTGGCACGGTCAGCGTGGCGGGCATCAATGCGGTCGCCGACGTCACAGTCGGCGCGCTCAACCCGGTCACGTTCACCGCGGGATTCAACGGCGCGGACGGACTCACCCTCTCCGACAGCAAGGGCAACCGCATCAAGCTGACAGAGGCGGGCAACGCAGTCCAGACGCTCGCTAACGTCGCCCAGGTGACTGTCGGCACGGCGCAGTTCCAGATCGGCGGCAACGCCGGCCAGACGACGCTTCTCTCGATCCCGAACTTCAGCGCTACCGCGCTCGGGTTCGCAGGCCTCGACGTAACAACCGCCGCGGGAGCGACCGCTGCGATCACGGCGATCGACGATGCGATCGACGGCCTCAACCTCAAGCGCGGCGAGATCGGCTCGTTCATGCGCAACATCCTCGAGTCGAACATCCGCTCGCTGGGTGTCACCAAGGAAAACCTCTCGGCGACCGAGTCGCAGATCCGCGACACAGACATCGCCGACGAGATGACGACGTTCACCAAGCTCCAGATTCTCCAGCAGAGCGGCCTCTCGGTCCTCGCGCAGGCCAACGCTGCGCCACAGTCCGTGCTCTCGCTCCTGCGATAACCCAAAACTTGAGACCTGGTACAAGCGAGAAGACGGCCCGGGGGTCAAACCCCGGGCCAACCAACCGCTTGAAAAAGAGAACCACGTCTTAGCGTGGCGCCCAAAGTCAAACCGGGTGCCACGCACTTTTCTTTAAGAGCGGAGAGCCGAGAGCAGAAGGCTGAGTGCGGAGTGCATAGTGCATAGTGCGGAGTGCGTAATGTCCGAAACCCACGACCTGGAAGATGAGTCAGCCACCCGCGCCCTCGGAGCGTCGCTCGTGGGCCGCCTGAAAGCTGGGGACGTCGTGTTCCTCGAGGGCGAGCTGGGAGCAGGAAAGACCACTCTCATCAGGGGGCTCGTGGAGGCGCTCGGACACACCGGCCCCGTCAGGTCGCCGACGTTCAACCTCGTCCAGACCTTCGACACCGTCCCGCCGGTCATGCACGCGGACCTCTACCGCCTCACGACCCACAAGGGCATCGGGATCGAGGACTACCTCGAGTCGCACCTGTGCCTGATCGAGTGGCCCGACCGAGCTGTCGGGCTCGTGCCCGAAGGGACCGCGTGGACCGTCGAGATCGCATTCGCAGGGGCCGGGCGAACGGCGACGGTCACGACGCCCAAGGGCTGATTCGCCATACTGTCGGCCATGCCCGTCCGAGTCGGAATGCTGGGCGTCGCGCACGTGCACGCCCCTAGCTATGTCCAGTGCGTCCATCGCGCGCCGGACGCCGAGCTCGTCGGCCATTGGGACAAGGACGACTCGTTCTCGCAGTCGTTCGCGCACAACGGCTGCAAGCCCTGGGCCGACCGCGACGCCCTGACCGACGCATGCGACGCGGTCGTGATCGCCGGAGAGAACCTCGACCACGCCGAGCTGATCGAGGCGGCCGCAGCGAAGTCGAAGTCCGTCCTGTGCGAAAAGCCACTCGCCGCCTCCCGAGAGCAAAGAGAGCGGATCGAGCGAGCCGTGGACAAGTCAGGCGTGTTGCTCATGACCGCTTTCCCCTGCCCGTTCTCACCCGCGTTTGAGAGCGCGCTGGCGAAGGTCGAGGCCGGCGACATCGGCAAGGTCCTCTCGGTCTGCGCGACGAACCACGGAAAGTGCCCCGGCGGGTGGTTCACCGACCCGTCGAAGTCCGGCGGTGGCGCGATGATCGACCACGTAGTCCACGTTTCTGACCTGTTGCGCAGGCTCCTGCGCCAAGAGCCGTCGCGCGTGCACGCCGCCATCGGCAACAACATGTACGGAGAGGAGTGGGACGACACTGCGATGCTCACGATCGAGTATCCCAACGGCGTTTTCGCGACCCTCGATTCGAGCTGGTCGCGGCCCGCGAGCGACAAGACCTGGGGCGACGTCACGATGAAGATCCTGGGCGAGAAGGGAGTAATCGAGCTCGACCTTTTCGGACAGGGGCTCGACCTCTTCAGCAACTCCAGCGGCGCGCACGCGACGCTCGGCTTCGGCTCGAACATCGACCAGGCGATGGTCGACGAGTTCTTGCGGGCGCGCCGCGAAAAGCGCGCGCCCAAGGTCACAATGCAGGACGGGCTCGCGGCCGCAGACCTCGCTCTCGCCGCCTACGAGAGCGCAAGGTCCGGCCAGCCCGTGAGCGTCACGGCCCAGCCGACTTCCACTCGCTGAGTATCGTCCACCCTTCGGTCTCGCGCAAAGTGGCGCGGACCGGCTTGGCTTTGGGTGTCCATACGAGCACGCCAAAGGACGTCTCCGCGAACCCAGAGCCGTCCTCGACAGGCAGCTTCGCGCCGGAGACGAATGCGAACAAGGAAACGTGCCCGCTCTCCTTCACCGCTAGGGCCGACGTGAGTGCTGATCCCACGACCTCTCCGCGGGTCTCGAGCACCGTGCGGAAACGTTCGGGAACCGGGTTGACGATCCCGACCGACTTCATTCCGTGCGGAGTCTTCGTGACCGTGTAGAAGAGCGAACCGAACCGATGGCACTCGTCGACGATCGGCGCGAGCTTCTTGAACGCGGTCGTGCCTTGCAGCGTGTCGCACGTGCCGAGGGCGAGCCCGTCGATCCCGCGCAGCACGACGAAAAGCTTGTTGCCCGTCGAATAGAGCTCGTCGCTCACCGGATCGGACGTGTAGCTAAAGCCGCCAAACCGCCCTATGAGCCCGATCTTCGGCACGTCCCCGCTCGTGTCCAGATCGACGAGGGTCTCGAGCCAAGGCTTGCCGGACTTGTCGTCCCACCTCAGCAGCAGATAGAGCTTGTCGTTCACGACCTCGAAGCCGGAAACGGCAGACACGCGCGCGGGTCGCTCTCCCGACTTTGCCAGCTCAGTGTTGCGCACGATCTCCTCTGTGCTGAAGATCTTGGGGCTGGTCGGCATGTACGCGAGGGTCGTATATCCGCCCTTCTTCCCGTACCGTATTCCGAGGCCGTTCTTGTCGAACGTGATCAGCGTGTCACCGATCCTCATGTTCAACTTGTCTCCCTTGAACTGCGCGGGCGGCTCCGCCGCCGAAAGTGGTACCGTGAGCTTGTCCTCTCCGTCCTGAATCACGAAGGCGCCGTCAGCGAAAGTGAGCTTCGGCTGCACGACCAGGACGAGAGCCATCAAACCTGGGGCCACGAACCTAGTATGAACTGCCGGGACTGCCCGCGTTACGACCAAGAGGCCCGCCGATGCCGCGACGGAAAGCTCAACCCGCGCCGGTACAGCGACGCGATCGAGGTCGCCAACGTGTGGGGCGTCCGCTCGATCTGCACCTACAACGACCACCGGGTTAGGCTAGTGGCCGTGAGGGTCGCGTCGGGACAGGACAAATCGGACGAACCTCTCGGATAGGCCCGGGGCTGCCGAACCCGCCGAACCCGCCGCGGCGTCGCCATAATACGGACATGTCCGAGCTCTACAGCCTCTACAAGCTGCATAAGATCGATAGCGCGGTCTACAGCCTGAGGCAAGAGGCCGCCGGACTCGACACAGGACAGGAGGAGGAGGAGAAGCTCAAGGAACTGGCCAAGGTCTACGAAGACGTCGGCGGGCGCGCCAAGGCGCTTGTCAACGAGCAGAAGGATCTCGAACTCCAACAGAAGTCCCTCGCCGAGAAGGTCGCTGGGTTCAACAAGAAGCTCTACGACGGCAGCATCGTCTCACCCAAGGAGATCGAGAACATCGAGAAGGAAATCAAGATGCTCAAGGCGCTATCGGACAAGCACGACACCCGGCTGCTCGAACTTTTCGAGGAGGCCCCTCCCGTCGTCGCTGAGGCCGACAAGGTCAGGGCCCAGATCGACGCACTGGAGCAGAAGAAAAAGGAAAAGCGCGACAAGGCTGTGCAAAGGCACAACGAGATCAAGGCCGAGTTCGATGCTCTGAAGCAGAAGCGCCCAGAGGTCGCCAAGGAGGTTCCCAAAGACCTGCGCGAGAAGTACGAAGAGGTGCGGAAGAAGTCAGGCGACGTCGCCATGGCCGACGTAACCGACGACCAGGCGTGCAGCCAGTGCGGGATGCACGTGCCGAGGAAACAGTCGGAGTTCCTCGACAGCGACCGTATCGTGTTCTGCGAGGGCTGCCACCGCATCCTCTTCAAGGCGGTGCCGACGGCGTGAAGCGGTTCTTGATCCTCCTCGTGCTCTTCGTCGCAGCAGGCTGCGCGAGGTTCCCGAGCTCTGGGTCGAGCGACTTTACGAAACGATTCGTCTTCACGATGCAGGTGGACGGCGCGATCCGCACCGGGCTGGAACAGGGCGGCAACGGCCTCCCCTACGTCTACGTCATCGCGATCCGCGTCTCCACCGACCCCAACCCGCCGGACACGGGGCCGATCCCTGTGGTCGTGCCCAGCGGCAACGGCATCGTCGCGGGCAACTGCACGCACTTCATCCTCTGGAACCCGCTTGCGTCGCCGCAGTTCCAGATCTACCAGTTCGAAGACTCGAGTCTCAACGAGTGGTTCCAGACCGGCGTGCCGATCAACTACGTGAACATCACCCCCGGCGACGATGTGCTCACGTTCGAGATCGACCTTTCGCAGCTGGTGCCCGCGGTCGACGTCCCCACGATCCAGAGCATCCAGGTCAACTTTCTGACCATGAACAACACGAACACCTCGGGCGGCGGGCGGCTGTGGGACGCGCTCGGAGACGGCGCGATCCCGGGTGAGATCAACAGCTACTTCACCTTCCAGCCCAACTCCGCATTCACCTACACCAACGCGAACACTGGCAGCATCGAGCCGCAGGGCGACGTCGTCGACCCCGACCTCGACATCGTAGACTGGTCGATCGAGGTCCGCCTGCCCTGATGCCCCGAGTCTCGATCCTCCTCACCTGCTACAACCACCTCCGGCACCTCAAGGTCGCGATCGACTGCATCAGGTCGCAGACTTACGCCGACTACGAGATCGTCGCGCTCGACGACGGCTCGACCGACGGCACGCGCGAGTGGCTCACACAACTCCAAAAGGACGAGCCGTCGCTTCCGCTCACCCTGTACTTCAACGAGAAGAACCTCGGCACTTACGGCACGCTCAACAGGGGCATCGAAGTCTCGACCGGGGAGCTCATCGCGGAGTTCAACGACGACGACGTGTGGGCGCCGACAAAGCTTGAGAAACAGGTCGCCATGCTCGACGCAAACTCGCAGATCGGGCTCGTGCACACGGCCGGGTACTTCATCGACGACGACGGCAACGAGCTCAAGCAGAACCCGCTCGGCTTTCCTTGGCCCAAGACCTCGACCGGTGACGTCTTGCTCGAACTGATCGAGCACAACAAGATCATCGCCAGCTCTGTGCTCGTGCGGCGCGCGTGCTTCGAGACCGTCGGCAACTTCAACACCAGCTACTTCGGCTCCGGCGACTGGGAGATGTGGTACCGAATCGCCGAGAGGTACCACGTCGGCCACCTCGACGAGCCGCTCACTCTCTACCGTGTGCACGCCGGCAGCGCGAGCCACTACACGGACAGGGTCTCGGACGACGACCGCCGAATCCGCGAGTGGATGGTCCCCCGCATCCAGGCGTACGAGGGCCGAGGGTGGTCCGCAGCGACGCGCCGCCGCATCCTCGCACACGGCTGGGCCTGCATCGCGACGAACCGGGTCTGGCTGGGTGACGCGAACGGCGGCCGGCAGGCGTACGTCGAGTCGCTCAAGGTGATGCCGTGGCGGTTCAAGAGCGCGCTGCGCTACCTCGCGACGTTTCTACCTCGCCGGACTTTCCGCTCCCTGAACTGAACGGTTGCGCCCGAACCCGATGAAGAACGCGAGCCACCCGAACAGGGTGAACAGCGCAACCGAGGTCTTTAGCCAGCCTGGGATGCGCGGGTCGAAGCTGAAGAACCCCTCGATCGGTGCGGCGAGCAGCGTCATCACGATGCTGAGCACGACGAGCACGAACGCGTCCCTCCCCGCGATCCGCAGCGCCTCCGCGCGCGACCGCCGACCGGGCCGGATCAGCGCGGCAGCCAGCACAAAGCCGCCAGCACCCGCCATGAAAATCCCGCCGATCTCCGTCACTCCGTGCGGGGCGACAGAGGCCAGCAAGTGGTCGAGCTTTCCGACGCCCGCCATTTCGAACCCGAGCGCACCGAGCATCGAACCGTTCTGCCACATCATCACCACCGTGAGCACGCCAAAGCTGACGACGCTAGAGGCGTTCGCGATGATCGACACGAACGGGTTGTTCGTTGCATAGAAGAACATCATCCCCGCGCTTTGCGCGTCGGTGCGCTGTTCGAACTGGCCGCTCTTCCAGCTCTCGAAGACCTCGCCCATGGGCCCGCTCGGAATGTAGAACACCCGGAAGTCGTCGGAGTAGGCGAGCAGGCCGCTCGTGGTGAAGGCCGCCGCAAAGAACAGTCCGATCGACACGTACAGGGCCCACCTGCGCCGCCGGACCGTCTCAGCAGCGACTTCAAGCGACTCGAGCAGCCGCTGGCCCCATGACTTATACGGCTCACGATAGAGGCCGCTGTAGGCGCGCCCGACGACCTCGTTCAGATAGGCCACGACCGACTCGTTGCTCGAGTGGGTGGTCAAGAAGGCGAGGTCCGCCGAGGACTGGCGGTAGAGCCGCACGAATTCCTCAAGCTCCTCGTCGCTGAGCTTACGGAAGCTGTGCCCTGCCTTGGCGGTCAGCTCTTGCAGGCGCCTCCAGTGCGGCCCGCGTGTCCGTAGGATCGACTCTTCGTTCAACGCCCTATTCTCCATTACTTTTGCCTGCCCGTGGGGTTTCACGCCCAAAGAACCCTTATCGCGCGGGCAGCGTATGAAGCAGTGGGGCAGAAGGCAGGCTTCAGCGCGTGGGCGCCGTGGCCCAAACTGGCACGGGTTTTGCACCTAAATCGAGGTTTGGGGCGCCAAGCCTGGCCGATCGGACGAACGATGTCGAGGGAATACGAGCACGAAGAGGGCATACCGAGCTATCTCGGACGCCTGACCAAGGCTCCGCTCCTCACTGCGGCCGAGGAGCGCGAACTCACGCGCGCGGCACAAAAGGGTGACCCCGCCGCCAGGGAGAGACTGATCGAGTCGAACATGCGGCTCGTCATCAACATCGCCAAGAACTACCGTAACAGGGCGATCCCGTTCGAAGACCTCATCCAGGACGGCGCGATCGGGCTCATGCACGCCGTCGAGAGGTTCAACCCCGCACTGGGCTACCGCTTCTCCACCTACGCGACGCACTGGATCAGACAGTCCATCGGCCGCGCCATCGACAACAAGGCCAAGGCGATCCGGCTCCCTGCCCACATTTCACAGACCCTGCGGAAGATCGAACGCGCCAAGGACAAGGTCGTGATGGAGTGCGGCCGCGAGCCCTCCGACGAACAGGTCGCCAAGGAGCTTGGGATCAGTTGCAAGCGCCTTCTGGAACTCATCCAAGCCTCACAGGAGCTTCTCAGCCTCGATATGCGCGTCGGGGAGAGCGAGAACACCGCGCTGGGGAGCCTGATCAGGGACGACGCCTGCACCGACCCCGAGACCGCTGTGATCGATGCGGAGACCCTCGACGAACTGCTCGACGTCGTCCGCGAACTCTCGGTGCGCGAACAGCGCGTCATGATGTTCCGACTCAAGCTCACCGAACCGGCTGCCGGTGCCTCTTTCCGGGACGAGCTTTCACAGGAGTTCCAGATCAGCCGCGAACGCGTCAGACAGATCGAGATCCAGGCGATCAAGAAGCTCAGGGCCATCGCCCAGCGCCGCAAACTGCGGGAAGCGCTGATCTTGGACGAGTTGCCTTCATAATGAACTCGCTCCTTTGACCGACGCCCTCCTCGCCTTCGATCTCCGTGAAACGCTCCAAAACGCAATCGACCACTATGGCGTCTGGACGTACGGGATCCTGTTCCTGATCATCTTCGCCGAGACGGGCCTCGTCGTCGCGCCGTTCCTGCCTGGCGACTCACTGCTGTTCACAGCCGGGATGTTTGCGCACCCGAAGAGCGGCGCGTTCAACCTCTACCTCCTGATGGGGCTTCTCATGGTGGCTTCCTTCGCCGGGGACAACGTCAACTTCTGGGTCGGGCGCTGGCTCGGGCGCAAGGCGTTCAAGAACGAGGACTCCCGAATCTTCAAGCGGCAATACCTCGAAAAGACGAGGCAGTTCTACGAGAGGCACGGACGCAAGACGATCATCATCGGCAGGTTCGTTCCGATCGTGCGGACCTTCGCGCCGTTCGTGGCAGGGATGGACGCGATGGAGTACAGGCGGTTCGTCGGGGCGAGCGCGATCGGAGCGGTCGTGTGGGTCTCGGTCTGCGTGCTCTCCGGGTACTTCTTCGGGCGCATCCCCTGGGTGGCGGCGAACTTCGAGCTGGTTATACTGGGCATCATCGGGCTCTCGGTGCTGGGCATCCTGATCGAGTTCCTCCGGACTCGCGCTGAGGCCCGCCGCCAGCCCCCCGAACCCGAATCCTGATAAACTGCCGCCTTGCCTACGAGGAGCAAGCCCCAGACCATGGACATCAACGAAATCATGCGGGTTCTCCCGCACCGGTACCCCATGCTCTTGGTCGACCGGATCCTCGAAGTCAGCGAGACCCACTGTGAGGGGCTGAAGAACGTCACGATCAACGAGGCGTTCTTCCAGGGCCACTACCCGGGAAGACCGATCATGCCCGGCGTGCTCATCCTCGAGGCGATGGCGCAGGCCGGCGCGGTGATCTTGCTCGGGACCGAGGGACTCAAGGGCAAGGTCCCCGTGATCGGCGCGATCGACGAGGTGAAGTACAAGAGGCCGGTGGTCCCTGGCGACCAGCTTCTCATCGACGTCGAGCTATTGTGGTTCCGCCAAGGCGTCGGAAGGATTAAGGCCAAAGCGACGGTCGAGGGCGACCTCGCAGCTCAGATGGAACTGACATTCAAGCTCCTGGATGGAGAATAGGGTTTGGCGAAGGTCCACTCCTCGTCGGTCGTAGACCGGAAGGCTGACCTGGCGAAAGACGTCGTGGTCGGCCCGCTGTGCTACATCGAACCAGGCGTAAAGGTCGGGCCTGGATCGGTGCTCGACTCCAACGTCACGATCAAGAAGGGCACGACCATCGGGGCGAGGAACTACTTCGGCCAAGGGGCGATCATCGGCGGCGACCCGCAAGACCGAAAGTGGCACGGCGAACCGACCTTCCTCGAAATCGGCGACGACAACCACTTCCGCGAGTACGTCACGGTCCATCGCGCCAACAACGAGGGCGGAAGGACCGTCGTCGGCGACCGCAACTTCCTCATGGCCTACACTCACCTCGGGCACAACGTCACCGTCCAGAACGACGTGACGATGGCCAACAGCGTGGGTGTCAGCGGGCACTGCACGATCGAGGACTTCGTCACCATCGGCGGCATGACCGGCATCCACCAGTTCGTGCGGATCGGGCGGCTCGCGATGGTTGCTGGCATGAGCGGCATCGTGCGCGACGTCCCGCCGTTCACCCTGGTCGAAGGTCGGGGCGACCAGAAGGTGCAGGACATTAACGCCGTCGGCCTGCGCCGGATGGGCATCACCCAGAGCTCGCGGCTCGCGCTGCACAAGGCGATCAAGCTGCTGTTCAAGTCGCAGCTCGGGCTCAGCAAGGCGATGGAGATCGTGCGGCGCGAGGTCCCCTCGACCCCCGAGGTCGAGGAGCTGCTGCAGTTCATGGAGCGGGTGTTCCACGGCAAGAACGGCCGCGGCGACCAGCGATGAGGGTCTTCTTCAGCGCGGGCGAGGCCTCCGGCGACGCCTACGCCGCCGAGATCCTGAAGCGGCTCCAGCCGGAGGCTCACAACGCCTTCAGCAACGATCTCGCGAGGGTCAAGCACGACAACCAGTTCAAGACCGCTGGCGAACTCTTCGATTACCTTCAGGCTGAATCGAAGACCTTGTCACCGCTCGATGTCGCAGAACTCGTCACAGGGATGCAACGACTGGGAATCGAGATACCGACAGAACTCGCGTCGGGAATGCGGACGAGGCAAGAACTGCTCGACCACATCTCAGCGCGCCTCACCACCGACTCTCTCCGGAACAACGTCTACTTGCAGGCCATAGGCGGCAAAAGGCTGCGGGAACAAGGCGCTGAAATGGTCGCCGACTCCTCCACCTGGGGCGCGGTCGGCATCGTCCAGTCTGCGAGGGTCTCGCCACGGGTGATCGCGGGGTACACGAGGGCCAAGCGCGAGATCAAGCGGGGCCGCCCCGGGCTCTTCATCCCGATCGACTTCGGCTTCATCAACATCAAGCTCGCGCTCTTCGCAAGGAGCAACGGCTGGAAGGTGCTGTACTTCATCCCGCCCGGCTCGTGGCGCAAGAACAAGCAGGGCGCGGACCTGCCGATGGCCACCGACGCGATCGTCACCCCGTTCCCCTGGAGCGCCGAGATACTCAACAAGATGGGCGCGAACGCCCACTACTTCGGCCACCCGCTCAAGGAGATGGTCGCGCAAACGCCGGACGTCACCGAACGCAGCGGCATCGCGGTCCTGCCCGGCAGCCGCGCGCACGAGATCGAGAGCAACG